>JBILWD010000211.1:0-6792 GCA_044370095.1 Opitutaceae bacterium
CGCGACGCTCCTGCACCAGCTGGGCCTAGACCACACGCGGCTGACCTTCCGCCACAACGGCATCGACCGCCGCCTCACCGACGTCCACGGCCGCGTCCTGCGTGAGTTGCTCGCGTGAGCGCGGGAGCGTCCCGACTGGCGGGATTTACTTCAATCCGCGATCGGATTCCGCCACCTCAGGCCGCGGAACCGTGAGAAATCAGCGTCGGTGGAGTGCAGCACGCGGTTGTGTTCGACCGCGAACGCCGCGAGATGGGCGTTAAGGCCGATCTCGGCATAGAGCACCTGGTTAGCGTCCACGAGGATCACGCGTGATCCTCCCCCTCGCCGGCGGCGATCAGCTCCGCGATGTTGTCGTAGCTGAAACCCCGGCGCAGCCCGAGGGGCCGCGCCTTCGTGACGTAGGGTTTCGCTGCGGGTGGAGCCAGAACCTCGTCCAGCCCGGCCCGCAGCGCCGCGTTGATGACCTCCGTGAACGATTTTCCCAGTTGCCGCGCGCCCCGTTTCGCCTTGGCGGCCACATCTGAATCAAGCCTCAGCGTCGTTCTCACCTGGGCATCAATACGCTTCGTGGGAGCTCATTCAAGGCGACGGCCCGCGCGCCCGGCCGACCTCAGGGTGCCTTGAGGGTGGCGATGAGGTACGCGGTCGGGTCCGCGTGCTTCACGCCGGGGGCGCCCGGGTAGACCAGTTCGCACGGCACGCCGGCGGCGGCGCAGCGCTCCTTCAGCTTCACGCCGAAGTTGGCCGTATGAGTCGGATCCTTCTGGTCCTGCCCGAGCGCGGGCGGAGCGCCGTACGAGAGGTAAACCGGCGGGTCGCCGGCGCTCACCAGTGCGTAGGGCGAGAACTCGGCGATCCACGGCAGCAACCGCGCGCGCGCCGCGAGGAAATCCGGGAACGCCCCGACCCCGAACGCGTGCCCGCCGTAGCGGCTGTTCGGCGTCCATTCCCGCATCTGCTTCGGATCAAGGGTCGTCTGCGCGCCGATCACCGCTGCGCAGAAGAGTCGGGTCGACTCGCGGGCCACGGCGTCGCCGCTGCGGGGGTCCGCGAGGTCCGGACTGAACGCGAGCCAGAGGCTCGAGCAGGCGCCGGCCGAGCCGCCCGTCGCCCCGATGCGGACACGGTCGAGGTTCCACGCCGCGGCCTGGCTGCGCACGAACTGCAGTGCGCGTGCGGCGTCCTGCAGCGGGGCGCGGACCGGGGGGACCACGCCCTCGGCCTCGGCGTGCCGAATGAGCCGGTAGTTGATCGATACCACCGAGATGCCGGCCTTGAGGAGGGCGGCGACGTCGACGAACCGGTCGACCCGCTCCTTTTCCCCGCCCTGCCAGCCCCCGCCGTGGATGACGAACGCGAGTGGCGTGGGCGTGGCGGACGGGGCGCGCCAGAAATCGAGCACCTGTCGTTCGTGGGTCCCGTAGCGCACCTCGGCGAGCGTGGGCCTTGGCACCGCCGCGGCGTAGGCGGGGCCCGCGGCGGCCTTCGCTTTCGCCTTGGCGTCGGCGGCGAGGGCGGCGGGAGCCGTGGGGAACAGAGCAGCGAGCAGCGCGAGCGCGAGGAACCTCCGGTGGAGCATGCGGCGATCGAGCCGTTTCCGCGCGCGGTAGGCAAGCCCCCGTCGGGTGAGGTTTGCCGCTCAGCCCGGGCCGAGCAGGTTACGGAGGGCGGCGAGGTACTTCTCGCGCGTGCGGGCAATGACTTCGGGCGGGAGGCGCGGCCCCGGGGGCTTCTGGTCCCAGGCGATGGCCAGCAGGTGGTCGCGGACGAACTGCTTGTCGTAGCTCGGCGGCGAACCGCCGGGCGCGTAGGCATCGGCCGGCCAATAGCGGGAGGAGTCGGGCGTGAGCACCTCGTCGATCAGGAATAGGTTGCCGGCGGCGTCGGTGCCGAACTCGAACTTCGTGTCCGCGAGGATCATCCCCGACTGGCGGGCGCGGTCGTGGCCGAAGCCGTAGAGCGCAAGGCTGAGGGCCTTCACGCGGGCGTAGAGTTCCGGGCCGACGATGGCGGCGCCGCGCGCGTCGTCGATCGGCTCGTCGTGCTGGCCCCTGGGCGCCTTCGTCGTGGGCGTAAAAAGCGGTTCGGGGAGGCGGTCGGCCTGGCGGAGCCCGGGGGGTAAACGGTGGCCGCAAACTGCGCCGGAGGCCTGGTAGGCGCTCCAGCCGGAACCGATGAGGTAGCCGCGCGCGACGCACTCAATGGCGAGTGGGCGAAGCTTGCGGACGATCATGCTGCGGAGGCGGAGGTCCGGGTCGTGCAGGCCGCGGCGGGTGAACTCGCCCTCCTGATCGGGCAGCAGGTGGTTGGGGACGAGGTGGTCGGTCTGGGCGAACCACCAGTGGCTCATCTGGGTGAGGATGGCGCCCTTGCCCGGGATGCCGTCGGGTAGGACCACGTCGAAGGCGGAGAGGCGGTCGGTGGCGACGAGGAGGAGGGCGTCGCCGAGGTCGAAGATCTCGCGGACCTTGCCGGAGGCGAGGCGGGGGAAGGGGAGGCCCTCGATCGTGGTGACGGCGGTCGTGGGGAGCTGGGCGGCGAGGGCGGCGAAGGTCATGGCGGACGGCGCGGAGTTGTGCGGGGGAAGGCGGCGGGGCGGCGAGCAAAACCGCGCGGTGGGGTAAGCGTGCAGAATTGGGTTGCGGGACGGGGGGGGCGACGTACCGTCCGCGTTTCATTGGTTGGTCCCCATCGTCTAGCCTGGCCTAGGACACCACCCTTTCACGGTGAGAACCGGGGTTCGAATCCCCGTGGGGACGCCACCGCTCTGTAGAGAGAGGTATCGACCCGACGGGGTCAGGCCGTTGCACGTTAGGGTCTGGACTCGATGCGCGGCTCGGGACGCTTGGGATCGTCGGTCAGACAGCTCCTTCGGCTTGCGCCCCATCCGGCGGGGCCGCAGCGCGGAAGGGAACGTGAAACGGCCTGGCCCCGTCCGTCCGCTCCTTCGCTCAAGCTACGGCGGGCAGGCCAGCCGAGGGGCGGGGTGGGCGAGGGAGCGGATGACAATCGCTGATCCGGCGGCTTTTGGTTGGCCCGCCTCGGCGCCACCTCCAGAAGTACGGCGTTCCATGCACCGCCGCACCTTTCTCGCCTCCGCGTCCGCCGCCGCCCTCGGGACCGCGCTGCGCGCCGCCACCCCCGCCGGTCGCGCCCCGCGCATCCTTCTCCGCTCCTCCTGGCAGGTCGTGAATATCGGCGATATCGCCCACACACCGGGCGTCCTCGCGCTCATCGAAAAACACCTCCCGAACGCTGAGGTGCGTCTCTGGGCCTCGGCCGATCTCTCCGCGGAAGTGATCGCGATGGAGCACCGCCGCTTCCCGCAGCTGCAGATCGTCAAGGGCACCCTCGGCGCCAACGGCCGGGCCTCCAACCCCGCCTTGGCCGACGCGCTCGCGTGGACCGATTTTCTCCTGCATGGCTCCGGGCCTTCCCTCGTCGCCGCGAAAGACGTCGCCGCCTTCGCCCGCCACGTCGGCAAGCCCTTCGGCGTCTATGGGATCACCCACGCCTCCAATCCGCCCACGGCCGACGAGCGCACGGCTTTCGATGGTGCCCGCTTCGTTTTCTTCCGCGACGAGCTGTCGTTGGCCCTCGCCCGTACTCAGAACCTCAAGAGCCCGCTCCTCGCCTTCGCCCCCGATGGCGCCTTCGCCTGCGACCTGCGCCACGATGCGGCCGCTGACGCCTTTCTCGCGGCTCACGGCCTCACGCCCGGGCAGTTCCTCTGCTGCATCCCGAAGCTTCGCTACACGCCGTATTGGCTGATCCGGAATTCCCCCAAGGACGAGGCCCGCCACGCGCGCAACGAGGCCATGAAGGCCGCCGATCACGCCCCGCTCCTCGAGGCCATCAATGCCGTCGTCCGCGAGACGAACCTGAAGATCCTTCTCTGTCCCGAGGACCAGACCCAGATGACCGTCGGCAAGGAACAGCTCTACGACCACCTCTCGGCCGAGGTGAAGCGGCGCGTGGTTTGGCGGGAAAAGTTCTGGCTGACGGACGAGGCCCTCAGCACCTATGGCCGCAGCGCCGGCCTCTTCGGCCATGAGCAGCACAGCCCCATCATGTGCATCGGCGCCGGCATCCCGGCGATCGTCTGCCGGTGGGCCGAGCAGACGACCAAGGGCGACATGTGGCGCACGATCGGCCTCGGCGAGTGGCTCTTCAATATGGACGTGGAAGCGGACCGACGGAGGGTTGCCCCCGCGGTTCTGGCGATGGCTAAAGACCCCGCCGCCGCCCGCGCCAAAGCCGCCCAGGCCCGGAGCTTGGTCGAAAACTACCAGCAGAAAACCATGGCCGTCCTTGCCCGCCAATTCGCCTGAATCGCCATGCGTCCTCACGTCCTTCTTTTTTCCGCAGCGCTGCCGGTGATCGGGGTTTGGTCCGCGTTCGCCACGCCGGCCGACCGCGTCGCCACCGTCACCAGCACGCCCGGCTGCGTCGCCTTCTGGGACTTCGTGCAACGGGAACCCACGGGTGCGCGCCGCTTCACGGCCCACGTGCCGGCCGGCGCGACGAACAGCTTTCCCCTCGATGCCGGCAACTACGTCCACGACTACTGGGGCGAGGGCCGCACGGCCAGCTACGCGGATTTCCCGCTCCTCGGCCGCGGGCCCTTCGGCGAGGCGATCCGCATCCGGCAGGAGACCGACGCCACGTTCCGCCCGTTCCTCTTCGTGCCGCGCGCCCGGCTGCACGATTCGTCCATCGACCTTAAGGGCCCGGGCCAATCGGTCACGGTGGTCGTCTGGGCCATCCGCGAGAGCGGCAACCATGCCCTCGCCGGCATCTGGCACGAGGGGACGGATCTAAAGCAGAATGAGACGGCCGGCATCAAGCGGGTCGAGCGCGGCCAGCGCCAATACGCCCTCTTCGCCGGCCTCAATCGCGCCGGTGCCGCCTGCGGCCACGTGTCCGAAAACGGCGCGAGTTCGTTCCTCAACCGCTACGCGCTCCACAAGAGCAACTCGGCCGGGGTCGCGCCCGCCGTGCCCGCTGATTCGCCCGCCGCCGTCCTCGACGCCTCGTGGCAGTGCTTCGCGATGACCTACAATCATGCGACGCGCGAGCTCACCGGCTGGCTCAACGGGGTCGCCGGCGATCGCTGGCTGGAGAATCCCAAGACCGACACCCTCATCAAATCCGCCTACCAGGCGTGGCTGCAGGCGCGCCTCCACCGCGAACCCGGCCTCCAGCCCGGCGAGGACCCCGCGTTCCCGCCCGACCAGTTCTATCAACCGCCCGAGGATCAGCTCGTCTCCACCAAAATCCTCCGCGAATCCGCCGACGAACGCGTCGAGCTCCGGGAATTCCGCTACACCCGCATCGAGGTGACGCTGCGCCGCGGCGCCGACGGCACGTTCACCGAGACCGCGCGCGACCTCGCGGCGCTGCGCCTGAATCCGTGGTGGTTCTCGCACGACAGGCTCTACACGCCCGCGAACGACGGCACCGGCGGACCCTTCACCATCGGCCGCGTGATCCACAGCTCACGCGGGGTCGGCTTCACCGGCTGGATCGGCGGCGTGGCGGTCTTCAATCGGGCCCTGGGTGCGGACGAGTTGGCGAAGCTCGCGCAGTTGCGCTCCCTGGCGACGACCGCGTCCGGTCGTTGACCGGATGGGCTGGACCGACCCGACGGGGTCAGGCCGTTGCGCGTTTCGGTCTGTACGGGAGGCGCGGCTCGGGAGGCTTGGGATCGTCGGTCAGACAACTCCTTCGGCTTGCGCTCCGTCTGGCGGCGGGGCCGCCGTCCGGAAGGGAACGTGAAACGGCCTGACCCCGTCCGTCCTCCGCATGAGTCCGGCTCAGTAATCCCGGAACGGGCCGCGGGGCTCGGCGGCATCCATCCGCACCTTCCAGGCGGCGAAGGCAGCGGCGAGGCGCTGGGCGACCTCCGGATGCTTGGCGGAAACGTCCTCCTTCTCGCCGAGGTCACGGCTCAGGTCGAACAGGCCACCGCCCTTCGGCGTCGACACCCATTTCCACTCGCCCAAGCGCGCTGCCCGGTCGTTCCGGCGCTCCCAGAACATCTCCGTCCGGGGCGATTTACGCTCGCCGCGCAACACCGGTAGCGCGTCGAAGCCGTCCAGCTCCACTCCCGCCGGCAGGCGCGCTCCCGCGACGCCCGCCAGGGTCGGGAAAAGCTCCAGCGCCGTCAGGAACTCGTCGGTGACGACCCCCGCCGGCAGGCGGCCCGGCCACCACGCGAGGAAGGGCACGCGCAGGCCGCCCTCCCACATCGTGGTCTTCTGGCCGCGCAGCGGCGCGTTGCCGCCGTTGCCCGCGCCGCCGTTGTCCGAGAGGAAGAGCACCAACGTGTTCTTCTCCTGGCCAATCTCCTGGAGCGTCCGGAGCACCTCGCCGATGGCGTCGTCCATGCAGGTGACGGCCGCGTAATAGGCGGTGAGCCGCGCCTTGGGGTCGAGGTCGGGGTAGCGCCGGATGAATTCCGCCGGGGCCTGCACGCCGGGCTTGTCGAGGCTGGAAGCGCTGTGGGGGGCGTTGAAGGGAAGATAGACGAAGAACGGCCGGTCGCGGTGCGCGCGGATGAAGCGGACGGCCTCGCGCCGGAAGAGGTCCGTCGCGTACTGGCCGACGTCTTCGCGGGTGCGCTGGTTCCCGCGGAACATCGAGTGGATGCCGTAGCGCTCGTGGGTGTAGTAATCGATGCCGTTGTTGCCGTGGCCGTAGAAGTCGTCGAAGCCGCGCTGGAGCGGCAGGTAGCGGCGGGCCTGGCCCATATCCCATTTGCCGAAGACGGCGGTCTTGTAACCGGCG
>JBILWD010000212.1:0-6753 GCA_044370095.1 Opitutaceae bacterium
CGAGGTGTTCCTGCTGCACCGCACGAAGGACCCGGCGGACGCGTGGCGCCGAGGCACCGAGATGCTGCGCAAGGTCGGCATCCCCGCGCCGGAGATCCGGATGCACGAGTACCCGCACCAGCTCTCCGGCGGGATGCGGCAGCGCGTGGTCATCGCGATGGCGCTGGCCTGCGAGCCCGCGGTCGTCATCGCGGACGAACCGACGACCGCGCTCGACGTCACGATTCAGGCGCAAATCCTTGAGCTGATGCAGGCGCTGCAGCGCGACCTCGGCCTGGCCGTGGTGCTGATCACCCACGACCTCGGCGTAATCGCCGAGACCTGCGATGACGTGATCGTGATGTACGCGGGACGCGTCGCGGAGTCCGGGCCGGTAGAGGCGATCTTCGACCGCCCGGCGCACCCCTATACGCGCGGCCTGCTCGACTCGATCCCGCGGCTGGAGGGCACGCGCAAGGCGCGGCTGCGCGTGATCGAGGGGATGGTCCCGGGGCTGCGGGACTTGCCCGCCGGCTGCCGCTTCCAGAACCGTTGCCCGCACCGAATCGATCGCTGCGCCACGGCCCCGGCCCTTGAGGCCGTCGGCCCCGGCCACGCGGCGGCCTGCCACCGCTGGCGTGAGCTCCCCCCCCGTTGACCGTGGACACCCCCGCCGCCACCGCCCCACTGCTCCAGCTGGAGAACGTGCAGATGCACTTCCCCGTCCGGGAGGGCCTGTTCCTCCGTTCGCAACGCTCCTGCCGCGCGGTGGACGGTGTGTCGCTCCAACTCCGGGCGGGCGAAACCCTCGGCCTGGTGGGGGAATCGGGCTGCGGCAAGTCGACCCTCGGCAAATGCATCGTGCGGCTGCACCAGCCGACGGCGGGGCGGATCCTCTTCGAGGGCACGGACTTGGCGGCGCTGGGCCAGGCGGCGCTCAAGCCGTGGCGGCGCCACCTGCAGATGGTGTTCCAGGACCCGGTCGAGTCACTCAACGCCCGCCACACCGTCGGGGAGATCGTGGGGGAGCCGTTCGTGATCCACGGGGAGGGCGACGCGCGCGCGCGGCGGGAGCGCGTGCTGGGGCTGCTGGACAAGGTGGGGTTGCCCGCCGCCGCGGCGGACCGGTACCCCTTTGAGTTCTCCGGCGGCCAGCGCCAGCGCATCGGCATCGCGCGGGCGCTCGCGCTGCGGCCGCGGCTGCTGGTGTGCGACGAGCCGGTGTCGGCGCTCGACGTCTCCATTCAAAGTCAGGTCCTGAATCTGCTGCTCGATCTGCAGCGGGAGCTCGGGCTGAGCTACTTGTTCATCGCGCACAACCTGGCGGTGGTGAAGCACGTCTCCGACCGCATCGCGATCATGTACCTCGGGCGGATCGTGGAGCTGGCTCCGGCCGACGAGCTCTACGCCTCGCCGCGGCACCCTTACACGCAGGCGCTGCTCTCGGCGATCCCGCGGCCTGACCCACGCGGGACTCGCGAACGGATCGTGCTGCAGGGGGACGTCCCCTCGCCGATCAACCCGCCCGCGGGATGCCCGTTTCACCCTCGTTGCCCGCACGCCACGGACCGCTGCCGCGTGGAGGCCCCCGCGCTGCGCCCGGCCCCGGGCCACGCGGACCACACCGTCTCCTGCCATCTCGACCTCTGAGGCCACCCGCGGGCGCCGTCCCCGCCTCCCCTTTCCGATGCCCCGCCCCACCCCAACCCTCGCCGCCGTTCTCGCCTGCCTGCTGCTGACTGCGTGCGGTCGCGATCCGGCACCACCCGCGTCGAGCGCCACCGCCACCGGCAGCGCGGCAACGGCGGCCAACGCCCCGATGGAAGCGGACCTAGCGCGCACCCTGCGGGAACAGGCGGACTTCTACACCTTCCGGCCCCTGAGCGAGCTGCCGGCGAACCTTGCCTGGCAGGACGGCACGGACCTCCCGGAATTCGCGGATCCCGCGGCCCGCAAGGGCGGGACCTACACCACCTTCATCGCCGACTTCCCCCGCACCCTGCGGACCATCGGCCCGGACGCGACCGGCGGCATCCGCCCCTTCCTCCTCGATTACGTCGAGCCCCGCTTCATCGAGCGCCACCCGAACCTGCCCGACGCCGGCTATCCCGGCCTCACGCGCCAGTGGGCCGTCGACGCGGCGAGCGCGACCACCTACTACCGCATTGATCCCGCGGCGCGCTGGTCCGACGGGCGGCCGCTGACCACCGACGATGTGGTCTTCACTTTTTATTTCCTGCGCAGCCCGCACCTTGGCCAGCCCTGGTACAACGACTTCTACACGAAGAATTTCGCCAAGCTGATCGTCTACGATCGGCTGACGTTCGCCTTGGTGCACCCAGAGCGGAAGCCGGACCTCGCGACGCGCTTCGGCAACTTCTCGCCCTACCCGCGCCACGCCTACGCGGACTTCGGCGCCGGCTGGATCGAGCGCTTCCAATGGCGCGAGACCCCGAAGGTCGGCGCGTATGAGCTGCGCGATCGCGACGTGGAGAAGGGCCGCGCCGTCACGCTCACGCGGGTCAAGGACTGGTGGGCGGCAGACAAGCGCTTCTTCCGCGGGCGGTACAATTTCGACCGCTTCCGCCTCGAGGTCGTGCGCGACCCGGATAAAGCCGTGGAGGCGTTCGCCCGCGGCAACCTCGACGCCATCACCCTCGGCACGCCGAAGCATTGGTACGAGACCCTGCCGGAGACGCACCCCGAGGTGGCCGCCGGCCGCATCTTGCGCTTCCAATTTTTTAACCGCGTGCCCCAGCCGGACTGGGGCCTCTGGATCAACCGCGCCCGTGCGCCGCTGGACCAAGCGGACGTCCGGATCGGCCTACACCACGCGGTGAACTTCGACCTCGTCTGCCAGCAGTTCTTCCGCGGCGACGCCGTGCGCCTGCAGACCCGCTCCGACGGCTACGGCTGGCGGATGCACCCGACGCTGCGGCCGCGCCCGTTCGATCCCGGGGCGGCCCGCGCCGCCTTCGCCCGGGCTGGATTCTCCCAGCAGGGGGCGGACGGGATTCTCGCCGACGCGTCCGGACGGCGCCTGTCGTTCACCGTCACCACGGGACGCCAGGACCTGCGCGACCTGCTGCCGATCCTGAAGCAGGAGGCGCTCAAGGCCGGCGTGGAACTCAAACTCGAGGTGCTCGACCGCACCACGGGCTTCAAGAAGACGCAGGAGAAGAACCACGAGATCGCGCTCGTCGCCCTCAGCCGCTCGGTCGAGCTCTACCCGCGCTACTGGGAACTTTACCACGGCAGCAACGCGTACCACGACGCCTACACCCGCGACGGCCGGCCCACCCCCGTCGCCACGGGGTCAGTGCCGAACCCCGCGCCCAGCCAGATCCGGGCCCAGACGAACAATATGACGATGACGTTCGTCCCGGAGCTCGACCGGCTAATCGAGGCCTACGACCGCGCCGAGACGCTCGACGAGGTGAAGCGGCTAGCGGCACAAATCGAGGAGCTGATCTTTGCGGACGCCACTTGGATCAACGGTTGGTCGACGCCCTTCTACCGCGGCGCGTACTGGCGCCACGTGAAGTGGCCCGCCGGCTTCAACCCGATGCAGAGCCGCAACCTCGAGGAATTCTTCGTCCACTGGATCGACCCGCAGGAGCAGGCGGAAGTCGAAGCCGCCCGGCGCACCGGGCGCACGTTCCCCGGCGGCCTCCAGCGCTTCGACCAGTTCCGCGAACCCTGATTTTCCCCGTGCCCCTCCCGCTCCTCCTCCTCTCCCTGCTCGCCACCCTGCCGCGCGCCTTCGCCGCCGAGTCCGCCCCCGCCGTACCCCGCGGCGAGGTCCGCACCGGCACCTTCGCCGCCAGCCGCATTTACCCCGGGACCACCCGCGAGTACCAGGTCTACGTGCCCGCCCAGTATGATCCGGCGCGGCCCGCCTGCCTGCTGGTGTGCTTCGACGGCGCCGGGTTCTTCACCCCCAAGGGGGCACTGAAGCTGCCCGCCGTGCTCGACGAGCTCATCGCGCGCCGGGAGATCCCCGTGCTGATCGCGGTCGGCGTGAACCCCGGGGTCGTCCCCTCCGCCGAGCCTGGGGCGCCACCGCGGAACCACCGGAGCCTCGAATACGACTCCCTCGGCGACACCAACGCCCGATTCTTGCTGGAGGAGCTGCTGCCCGCCGCCACGCGCGGCCTGAACGTCACCGCCGATCCCGCCGGCCGCGCCGTCGCCGGCAACAGCTCCGGCGCGATCGCCGCCTTCACCGTGGCGTGGGAGCGGCCCGACCAGTTCCGCAAAGTCATCAGCCACATCGGCAGCTACACCAACATTCGCGGCGGCTACGCCTACCCGGGGATCATCCGGCAGACCAAGCCGGCGAAACCCCTCCGCGTCTTCCTCCAGGAGGGCGTGAACGATCTCGACAACCTCCACGGCAACTGGCCCCTCGCCAACCGCGAGCTGGCCGCCGCCCTCGCCTTCGCCGGCTACGACCACCGCCTCGTCCTCGGCGACGGCGGCCACAGCGCCCAGCACGGGGGCAGCATCTTCGCCGACACCCTGCGCTGGCTCTGGCGCGACTGGCCCCAACCCTAAAGCCCCACCCCGATGTCCCTCCTCCGCCCATTGCCCCTCCTCGCCGCGCTGCTCCTCGCGGCCACGCCCCTCCCCGCCGCCGCGCCCAGCGCGTTCCGGCCCACGCCGGACCACGAGCCCCGCCCGGGCGTGCCCACGGGGACCGTCCTGCCCCAGCCCGCCTGGTCGTCGCAGGTCTTCCCCGGCACCACCCGCGACTGGTGGCTCTACGTGCCCGCGCAGTACCAACCCGACGGCACCGCCGCCGTGATGATCTTCCAGGACGGCGCGAATTACCTCCGCCCCACCGGCCAGTGGCGCGCGCCCGTCGTCCTCGACAACCTCATCGCCCGCGGCGAAATGCCCGTCACCCTCGCCATCTTCATCAATCCTGGGCACGACCCGTCCAAGGGTGCGCCCAAGCGCCCGGGGAGCCCCAGTAACCGCAGCCTCGAGTACAACTCCCTCGGCGACCGCTACGCCCGGTTCCTGCTGGAGGAGATCCTGCCCGCGGTCGCCAAGACCCATCCGTTCTCCGCCGATCCCGAGCGGCGCGCGCTCGTCGGCTCCAGCAGCGGGGGTATCGCCGCCTTCACCGCGGCGTGGGAGCGCCCCGACCAGTTCCGCAAGGTGCTCTCGACCATCGGGAGCTTCGTCCACCTCGCCGGCGGCGACGCCTACCCGTCCCTCATCCGCAAGACCGAGCGCAAGCCCCTGCGCGTCTACCTCGAGGACGCCTCGGGCGACCTCGACAACCCCTACGGCAACTGGCCCCTCGCCAACCAGCAGATGCACGCCGCCCTCCGCTATATGGGCTACGACGTCCGCTTCGACTACGCGGAGGGCTACGGCCATAACGCGGACCACGGCGGCAGCCTCTTCCCCGATGCCCTGCGCTGGCTCTGGCGCGCGGAGACCCACCGGCCGGAGATCGTGACCAAGGGCGACCTCGCCAGCGACTTCACCCTCCACCGCCTGCTCGTCGAGGGCGAGGGCTGGACCAAGGTCGTCGACGGCCTCGCCTTCGCCGACGCCCCCTGCACCGACGCCGCGGGCAATTTCTACTACTCGGATATGCGCCCGCCTGCGGCCGGCGTCTACCGCCTCGCTCCCGACGGCACCCGCACCCGACTCAGCGAGGAGGGCGTCAGCGGAATGAAGTTCGGCCCCGACGGCCGCCTCTACGCCTGCCAGGGTGCCAAGCGCCGCCTGATCGCGATCACCCCCGCGACGGGCGCGGTCGAGGTCCTGACCGAGGACGTCCAGCCCAACGACCTCGCCGTGACCCGCCGCGGGCACATCTTCTTCACGGAAACGGGCAAGAAGCAGGTGACATTCCTTGATCCGCGGACGCGCGAGAAGCGCCCCGCCGATACGGGCCTCGCGAACCCCAACGGCATCACGCTCTCGGCGCGTCACGACACTCTGGCCGTGAGCGAGGCGGGCGGGGAACACGTGCAGGTCTGGCGGGTGCAGGCGGACGGCACGCTCGACGCGCGGGCGCCGTATATGACCCTGCGCCGCCCGATCGATCCGAAGGGCGAGTTCAAATTCAACCAGCCGCCGCCGTACCGGAAGGCCTCCGGCGGGGACGGGATGACCAGCGACACCGCGGGCCGCTGGTACGTCGCGAGCCCCCTCGGCGTGCAGGTCTTCGACCCCACCGGCCGCCTCTGCGGCGTGCTCACCAAGCCGCAGCCCGACCAGCCGCTCACCAGCTGCACCCTGTCCGGCCCGGGCCTCGGCTACCTCTATGTGACCAACGGCAACGCCATCTTCCGCCGCAAGGTGCAGGCGACCGGCAACCCGCCCCCGGGCGCCTGAGCCGGCCGCGTCGTCTGCGCGGCGGCCGCGCCTGGGATGTGGCCGCGGCTGCAGCCGCGGATGAGCCGCAAAAGCTTACCCTCGTTGGAACCGTCGGACAGCGGCTCGATGTAGCCGGGGCATCTTGCCCCGGACGGCGGGAACGCCCTGCTTCCAGCGCAGCCTGCGCGCTTCAAGCGGGAGGCAGGAGCGGATGGCGTTTCGGGCGGTGAGCACCGGGGCGGCACGCCCCGGCTACACCAACCGAAAGCCAGCGAATCCGCGGCAACTGCCGCGGCCACAACCAACCCCCAGCCTCAGGGCGCCCACACGGCACGCGCCACCACCTCGGCGACCGCGGCGAGGAACGGCCAGGCCAGCGTCTCGTAGGCGTACTGGTCATCGTTCATCACGCCGTCGGGATTGGTGTACACC
>JBILWD010000213.1:0-6748 GCA_044370095.1 Opitutaceae bacterium
AGCGTGCCGTTGGTGGCGCGCACGAGGTACATCACCTGGTTGGCGTCGAGCAGGTTGGAAACGTTGAGCTGCACGGCCGGCCGGACGCGGCCCCAGGCCGGCAGCCGGTAGACAACGAACAGGTCGTGGAGGAGGCGGTTGGGGAAGTAGAACATCTTCCGGCGGTTCCCGTCCGCGGCGTCGGTGTACATGTAGCCGCGGTGGTTCTGGCGCAGGCTGCTGCTGAGGCCGACCACGAGGCCGCGGAAGCGGCCCTGGTCGAACTGGAAGCGGTTGATCAGGCTGTAGCTGCGTTCGGCGTAGCCGAAGGTCTGCTCGCCCGCGCGGCGCACGATGAGGTTGCCGCCGGAGGGAGAGACGAACCCGAGCTGGTGGTCGGTGAGCGGCAGTCCGGTCGCCAGCGTGCCCACGCCGGGGGTGAGCAGCCCGATCGCCTCGGCGTTGAGGATCTGTCCGGACTCCCGGTCGAGCTGCGCGTAGTAGGGGCTGTTCGGGTCGCGCATCATCGCGAGCGACAGCGGGACCTGCGGCGAGTTGGGATTAAGCGGATCCGTGCGGACGAGCAGGGGCGTGACGGCGGCGCCCGGCGTGGCGCGCACCCCGACGACGGTCTGGCCGCCCACGGTGGTGGTGTTGAACTGGTCGTTGTAGAACTGCGGCAGCTCGACGTTGCTGCGCTCGCTCCCGTTGGCGGTGGCGAAGTTGGCGCGGATCTCCCAGCCGCGGACCGGGCGCGCGGTGAGGGTCAGGTTGAAGCCGTCGGAGGTCCGGCTGTAGGTGTAGGCGGGGCCGCCGTTGCGGCCGTTGATGCCGTTCGGATCGACGTCGTTCTGCAGCCCGCCGAGGGTGGCGGTGAAGTTCTGCGCCTCGGAGACGTAGTAGTTGAGATTCCCGGACAGCCGGTGCTCCTCGAGGCCGAACTTCAGGCCGACGTCCCGGCTCACGCCGCGGCCGGCCGGCAGCGGCTGGTTGAAGATGTCGCGGGTGATGTCGAAGTTGATCTTGGCGTTGGTCGAGTAGTTCAGCGAGACGCGTACGCCCTTGACCGGCGTGTCGATCACGGCGCCGGTGGTGAGGCTGTCGTAGGTGATCGGCCCGCGCTTCACGTCGGTGGTGACGCGGCGGTAGGCGGCTTCCTCTGCCCGGTAGCCGACCATCGTGTCGATCCGGCCCTTCCACCACTCGCTGAAGAGGCTGAAGCCGTAGCTGCGCTCGTCGGTGTCGTCGTGGTAGTAGCCGGTGACGGTGCTCAGGCCGGTGGTGGGGTTGATCGGCCCGGAGAAGCCGTACGGGTTGGTGGGGGTGCGCGGGGCGGCACCGGGGTAGATGACGGGCTGGGCGATGTAGGTCTTGCCGTTGGGATGGACCAGCGAGGAGAAGGGCCATTTCTGGCCGCCGATGATCTGCGTGGTGTTCACGGGCAGCCAGATGGCGGGGATATTGATGCGGCCGGAGTCGGTGGCGGCGATGAGGGCGGGGTTCTGGATGACGCGGCCCGCGGCGTCCGCCTCGAAGTAGCGCCACTGCTCCTGGTTGGTCCACGATTCCATGTCCTGCACGAACGCGCTGGCGCGGTGCTGGCCGGCCCAGCCGAGGTTGCGCTGGAAGACGAGGGCGGCGCGGTAGCCGCGCGCGCCGGTGTGGAACGGGTTGAGCTGCGGTAGCCCGGAGGTGAACGCCCACTTCGTGCCGACCTGGCCCGTCGTCGGATCGACGTACAGGTTGCCGGTGCTCCCGGGCATGAAGAGCGTGTTGTTGGTGGGGCTGAGGGCGTTGTTGACGCGCGCGTCGTGCCCGTAGCGCACCTGCAGGCCGAGGCCGTCGGCGAGGGTGGCCTCGGCGACGACCGACTTGAGCTGGTTCTTGAAGGCGAAGGCGTAATAGGGGCCGAAGAGCGTGTCGGCCTTGGTGACGTCGATCAGGCCGTCGGTCAGCGCGAGGGCGTTGGGGAAGGCGGCCACGTAGCGGGTGCTCTGGCCGTCGAGGCGCTCGCCCGTGGGGAGGAGGAGGTTCAGCGGGGCGCGGAGGGTGCCGGAGTTCGGGTAGGTGGTGAGGCGGGTGAGGTGGCGCCACTCGCCGCGGATCTCGAGGTTGCGCCAGGGCCGGAAGGTGGCGGCGAGGTGGAGCGCGCGGTTCTCCTGGCGGTTGGCGGGGCGGAAGTACTTGGCGTCGCCATGGACCGCGTTGAGCCGCAGGGCGAGCAGGCGGTTGCCCGCGCCGGCGTCGAGGGTGAAGCGGCGGCTGCCCTCCGAGTCGCCGCCGGCCGTGATCGTGGCGCGGGCCGGGCGGCCGATCAGGGCGCGCTTGGAGCTGCTGGTGATCACGCCGCCCGCGTCGCCCGAGCCGAAGAGCAGGGAATTGGAGCCGCCGATCGCCTCGACACGCTCGACGTCGAAGGAGTCCATCAGCGAGGTGTCCGAGCGGAGGAAGCCGTCGCGGCGCGGGTTGTTGATCTGCAGGCCGCGCATCGTCATGCTCTTCGGGTCCTGGCGGTCGCCCTCCATGTCGCCGCGGACCTCCTCGTTGCCGCCGCTGATGATGGCCGAGCCGAGGCCGCCGAGCACCGAGAGCATCTGGGTCATGTCGACCACGGCCATCTCGTCCATCAGCTGGCGGTTGAACACCTTGGCGTCGAGGGGGGTCTTCCCGAGCGGGGTGTTGGTGCCGGTGATGGCGTTGGTGTTGGTGGCCTCGTAGGTGTCGGTGGCGTCCGCCGTCACCTCGAACGCGGTGAGGGTGATGGGGGCCGTGGCCGCGGTCCGGGCCGCCGGCGCGGCCGGGGTCGCGGGGGCGGTCTGGGCGGTTGCCGCAGTGGGCGGGAGCGCCGCCAGGCATAGAAGGAGGCGAGAGAACCGGAGGGGGAGCGGGGTATTCATGGCGGGGTCAGGGTCGGGCCCGCGCCCCGCCGGGGAGGCGGAAACGTGGACGACGGATGAGAGGAGGGTAACAGAGCGCCGGCGCGGGCTCTAGGCGAAGTTGCGCTCCCGATTTAAGAAAATGCGCCAACCCCCCCCGGCGGGGTTGCCTCCGCCCGCGAACCCGCTGACCTCGCCGTTCATGCCAAGGACCCGGGAAAGGAAACGCGTCGCGCTCCTGGTGGCCGGCTGGAACCAGTACGGCCGCGGCATCATCGAGGGTGCCTGGCACTACGCGCAGCACCACCGCTGGATCCTGGACATGCAGCCCTCCGGGCCGGACGGATCGATGCAGTTCCCCGCCGGCTGGCAGGGCGACGGCATCATCGCCACGGTCCACTCGCGGACGCTGGCCGCGCGGCTGCGGGGCCGGGGCGTCCCGGTCGTCAACGTCTCCGGCGCGCGCCTGGCGGGCGGCGACTTCCCCCGGGTCTGCTCGGATGCGGCGGCCGTGATGGAGCTGGCGGTCCAGCACCTGTGGAGCCGGGGCTTGCGCCGCATCGCGTTCTGCGGGGAGCCGCACCGGGAGTTCCTCGATTTCTGGACCGCGGCGTACCGGCGGGCGGCGGCCGAGCGGGGCTTTGCGCCGCTGGTGTACGCCCCGCGCCCCGGCCTCGCCCCGGAGGCGGGCCTGGCCGCCCAGCGGCGCGACCGGGCCCGCTGGCTGCGCAGCCTGCCGCGTCCGGTCGGCGTGATCGGCTGGGACACCATCACCTGCCGCCACGTCGCGAGCGCCTGCGAACTTGCCCGGCTCCCCGTGCCCGACCAGGTCGCCATCCTCAGCCTGTCCACCGAGGACCTGCTCGGGCAGACGATCCACCCGCCGATCAGCGGCGTCGACATCCCGGTGAAGCGCATCGGCTACGAGGCGGCGGCGCTGCTCGGCCGGCTGCTCCAGGGCCGCCGGGACGTGGCGCGCGAGCATCTGCTGCCCCCGCTGGGCATCACGACCCGGCAGTCCACGGACCTCTTCGAGTGCGAGGACGCGAAGGTGCGGGAGGTGATGCGCTTCATCAAGGAGCACGCCGCGACGGGCATCAGCGTGAAGGACCTGCTGCGGGCGGTGCCGATGGGCCGGCGCACGCTGGAGCGGCGCTTCACCGCGGCGGTCGGGCACAGCCCGGCGGAGGAAATCCGCCGCGCGAAGATCGAGCGCGTGCGCCATCTCCTGACCTCCACGGACCTGCCGGTGCCCGACGTCGCCGAGGCCTGCGGCTTCGCCTACGCGGAACACATGATCCCCCTGTTCGCCCGCTACCACGGCAGCACGCCGGCGGCGTACCGGCGCCACCTGCGCGGCGCGTCGGCGGTCGCCCGGCCGGGAATGCCCCCGCCGGCCGTCAAAGGGTCAGCTGCACCTTGAGGCCGGATTCCTTGTCCCCCGCCGCGGCCATTGCGGCGGCACACTCGGCGAGCGGGAACACCGCGCTGATCAGGGGCCGCAGGTGGATCCGGCCGGAGGCGGCGAGCCGGATGGCCTCGTCGAACACCGGCCCGTAGCGCATTGAACCCACGTAGTTGATCTCCCGCACCATCAGCTGGTTGGCGGGCAGGGGCACGTCCTCCGTGCCGAGGGTGCCGATCTGCACGAGCGTGCCGCCGGGGCGCACGAGCTCGAAGGCCTGCCGCAACGCCGCGCGCGCGCCGGACGCCTCCAGCACGACGTCGAATCCGTCGCCCGCCAGGGTCCTCGCCTGCTCGGCCAGATCGGGGGCGCGCGGATCGAGGGCCGCGTCGGCGCCCAGCTCCCGCGCGCGCGTCCGCCGGGCGGCCACCACGTCCGTCACCACGACGACCGGGGCCCCGTAGGCGCGGGCGGTGAGGGCGACGAGCAGGCCGATCGTGCCGCCGCCGACGACGAGGGTCCGCCGGCCCGCCACGCCGCCGGCCCGCCGGATCGCGTGCAGGGCGACGGCGAGCGGCTCGATCAGGGCGCCCAGGCCGTCGTCGAGCGCGGCCGGCAGGGTGTGGCACTGGTCCGCGCGGACGCAGACGAATTCCGCCATCGCGCCGTCCGTGGGGGGCCGGGTGCTGGCGCTGCCGAGCATGATCGTCCGGCGGCAGAGGTTCGGCCGGCCGCCGCGGCAGTCCTCGCATTCGCGGCAGGAGCGGGCGGGGTTGACGGTGACCCGTTCACCCGGGCGCACCCCGGTGACGCCCTCGCCGAGCGCCGCCACTTCGCCGGCGAGCTCGTGCCCGAGCACGAAGGGACGGTCCGGCACGAAGGCGGCGCAGTAGCCGTGTTCGTGGTAGTGGAGGTCGGAGCCGCAGATGCCGACGCGGCGGTTGCGGATGAGGACCATCCCGGGGCCGGGCTCGGGCCGGGGGTAGGCGAGGCAGCGGAGGTCGCGGGCGCCGTGCCAGACGGCGGCGGTCATCAGGGCGGGCATCCCGGGAGGATAACAGAGGGTGCGCCGCCGCGGACAGGGGGATTTTGCGTCGCGGAGTTACGCTTTCGCGGCGCGTGGCCGCGGCCGGCGTCAGCGGGCGGGCGGGGCGGCGAACACGGGTTTCTCGAGCGTGGGTTGGCCGCCGATCCAGCGCGCGAACCAGCTCTGCACCTCCCAGTACCAGTAGATGGAATTCTGCGGGGTGAGGATCCAGTGATTCTCGTCTGGGAAGATGACCAGCCGCGAGGGCAGCCCCATCGCCTGGTAGATGCCGTAGAGCGCCGTGCCGTTCGCGTAGGGCACGCGGTAATCCTTTTCCCCATGGATGATCAGCATCGGGGTCTTGAAGTTCCGGGCGTAGGTCACGGGGTTGTTGCGCTGCATCCCCTCCGGGTTGTCCCACGGCCGGCCGCCGAGGACTTGGGTGAAGCCGTAGCTGGTGACGTCGGCCCCGTACTGCGTGATGAAGTCGTTCACACCGGCGTGGTTGATCAGGCACACGAAGCGGTCCGTGTGACCCGCCGCCCACGCCGTGAGGTAGCCGCCGTAGCTGCCGCCCGCCGCCGCGACGCGCTTCGGGTCGAGGTTCGGCAGCTGGCGCAGGAGATGGTCGGTGCCGCGCAGGATGTCCTCCAGCGGCTGGTCGCCCCACGCGCCGAGGATGCTGCGCGCGAACTTTTCCCCGAAGCCGGTCGAGCCGTGGCGGTTGATCCAGGTGACGACGTAACCCGGCGCGGCGAGCGCGTGCGCGTTCCAGCGGTAGTTCCAGGCGTCCCGGTTCATAGTGTGCGGACCGCCGTGGAGCAGCTGCACCAGCGGGTAGGTCTTCGCCGGATCATAGCCGGCCGGGTAATACAGGAAGCCGTGCACGCGATCGCCGCCCGCGCCGGTGAACCAGTACTCCTCCACCCGCCCCAGCTCGATCCCGGCCAACCGCTCCGCATTGAAACGCGTCAGCGGCCGCAGCGCGCCGGTCGCGGGCTCCAGCGCGAACAGTTCGTCCGGCCGCGAGGCGGTGGTGTGGAGGAGCACGACGCTCCCGGCCTGCGCCTGGAGGCCGGAGGCGGAGCCGGTCCGCAGGACGGGCTGCAGGGCCCCGCCGGCCGCGGGCACGCGGAAGACCGCCACCGCGCCCTTGTCCTCCGCGGTCACCCAGAGGGCGCTGCCGTCGGGCGCGAACACGACCTCGTCGATCGCGTAATCCTGCTCCTCGGTCAGCGGCGAGTTGCGCCCGCTGGCGAGCTCGTGCCGCCAGAGCTTGGCGGATTCCCCGGCGCCCACGGCACTGCGGGTCCGCCGGTAGACGAGCGACTTCCCGTCCGGCGCGAAGACCGGCCCCGTGTCGGAGCCCGGGTTGTCGGCGGTCACGTTCCGCAGCTGGCCGCTGCCGTCGACGGGCACGAGGTAAAGGTCCTGGTTGGGGTTGGCCTGGTAGGGCGGCGG
>JBILWD010000029.1:0-19596 GCA_044370095.1 Opitutaceae bacterium
GGGGCGGATCGCGGACACCGGAGTGGATCCGATGCCGCTGATGCGGGCCGCGGGCGCGCTGCTGGCGGACCGGCCGAAGGCGGAGCTCCTGTGGGCGAGCACGCGCGAGGTGCTGAACATCCTGCAGGCGCAGGCCTGCGGCTGCGCGATCATCACCGTGCCCCACGACATCCTCGCCAAGGCGGCCTCCCTGCTCGGGCAGGATCTGGGCGCGCTGTCCCTGGACACCGTGCGGATGTTCGCGAAGGACGCCGCGGCCTGCGGTTTCCAGCTCTGACCCGGCGGTCCCGCCCTCCCGCGCCTTGAATCTTCTCTTCGTCAACTACGGGGACTTCACCACCAATAGCCTGAACCACATCGGGGGGTTTGCGAACACCCTGAGCGCCGCGGGTCACGCGTGCGCGGTGGCGGTGCCGGCCGGTCTAGAGACCCTGCGACACGTCGCGGACCCGCTGTTCATTCCGGTCACCCACGCCGAGGCGGTGGCGCGGCCGGGATTGTTCCCCGACGGTCGGCCCGCGGACCTGATCCACGCGTGGACCCCGCGGGAGGGCGTGCGGAAGTGCGTCCTCGCGTACCAGCGGGCGGTGGTGGCCGCGGGGGGAACGGCCGCCCGACTCGTGATCCACCTGGAGGACAACGAGCATTTCTTGCTGGAGAATTACACCGGGAGGACCCTGGCCGGGCTGCGCGCCCTGCCCGCCGGCGAGCTCGCGGGCCTGATCGACGACCGCCTGCCCCATCCGTTCCGGGCCGAGAGTTTCCTGCGGCTGGCGGACGCGGTGACGCACATCATCGCACCCTTGGCCGAATTTGCGCCGCCGGGGACGCCCACTCACCTGCTGTTGCCGGGGGTGAACTTCGCGCTCTACCGTCCCGACCTGACGGGCTCGGCCGAGGTCGCGGCGGAACGCGCGGCGCTGGGCCTTGGCACGGAGGAGCGCGTGCTGGTGTTCACCGGCAGCAACACCTTCGCCAACGAGCCGGAGATGCGGTCGCTCTACCTCGCGGTGGCGCTCCTGAACCAGCGCGGCACCCCCACCCGGCTGGTGCGCACCGGCCTGAATTCCCCCCGTTTCCTCGCCGGCCTGCCCGAAGACGTGCGGCGCCACGTGCTCGACTTGGGCTTCGTCGCGAAGCGCCGCCTGCCCGCGCTGCTCGCGCTCGCCGATGTCCTCGTGCAGCCGGGCCGGCCGGGGCCGTTCAACAATTACCGGCTGCCGTCCAAGCTCCCCGAGTTTCTCGCCTCGGGCCGGCCCGTGGTGCTGCCCCGCGCGAACCTCGCGTCGCTGCTGGAGGACGGGCGCGACGCGCTGTTTCTGCCGCCTGAGGGTACCCCGGAGGAAATCGCGGCCGCCTGCCGGCGGGTCTTCGAAGATCCCGCCCTCGGTGCCACCCTCGGGCGCCACGGTGCCGCCTTCGCGCGGCTGCACTTCGACCTCGCGCACAACACCCGGCTTCTCTCGGATTTTTACGCCGAGACGGCCGCCCGACCATCGCGCGCCGGGTGGAGCGTGCTGGCCGAGCCCACCGCGACCGACGCAACCCTGTTCGCCACGGGTCTCGCGGCCCAGCTCAACGAGGCGGCGGCCGCCCTCGACGACCCCGCCGCCCGCCAGTTGGCGGCGCAGACCGACCTTCTCGCTGGGCTCGTCCGCCAGTTGGAACAGGGCGTCGAGGCCGCCGCGCGCGACCGCGTGGCCGCCGCCCTCGGCGACCGCGACGCGGTCCTCGCCCGAGAGGAGCTCACGCGCAACCACGCCCGTAACCTTGAAGGGCTGCTCGCCGCGGCCCGGGAGCACGCGACCGGCCTCGAGCGCGCGCGCGAACTCACCCAGAACCACGCGGACCACGTTGCCCGCGAGCGCGACCAGCACCGGGTGCGCCGCGAGCAGGCCGATGTGCTCCTGCGGACCGCGCGCCTGCAGGTCACGGCCTACGAGAACGCGATCCTCGCGGCCGACGCCGAGCTCGCGGAGCTCCGACCCGCGCTGGCCAACACCCGCGCCGACTTGGCCGAGACCCGCGATCGAGCCGCCCGCGAGGCCGCGGCCCAAGCCGAAGCCGCCCGCAACGCCGAGGCCGAGCTCCGCGCCCGCCACGCCGCCGAGCTCGCGGCCGCCGCGCAGCGCCTCACCCAGGCGCAGGACCTCATCCGCACCCGCGACGAGAAGATCGGCCGGATGCAGGAATCGTTCTCCTGGCGCGCCACCGCCCCGTTCCGCGCGCTCCGCCGCGCGCTCCTCGACGGACCCGCCGCGCCAGCCGTCTCGCCCGCCCTCCTCGGCAACATCGACTACCCGCAGGACTGGTCGCGCGTCGCCCCCACCCTGAACGTTCGCGGCTGGTCCCTTCACCGCGACCGAATCCCGCTTCAGGCCGTCCGCGCCCGCCTCGGCCGCACTCCGGCCGCGGTGGAGTTCGGCCTCGAGCGCCTCGACGTGCTCGACCACTTCCGCGACCATCCCGGGGCCGAGCGCTCCGGCTGGATCGTCAAGGTCGACGTGCCCCGCTTCGGGCGCCACCTGCTCCTCATCGAGGTACAGGACGCCAACGGCACTTGGCACACCGCCGTTTCCCGCTCGGTCCGCCGCACCGCCGCAGCCGCGCCACCGCCGCCCAACACCTACGCCGCTTGGGTCGCCGCCTACGACACCCTCACCCCCGAAGGTGCCGAACAGATCCGCCGGCGCCTCGCGGGCCTTGCGCGGAAACCGCTCATTTCGGTCCTGTTACCCGTCTACGACGCGCCCGAGAAGTGGCTCGTGCGCGCCATCGAGTCCGTCCGCCGCCAGCTCTACCCGCACTGGGAGTTGTGCATCGCCGACGATGCCTCGCGCCAGCCTCACGTCCGGCGCGTCCTCGAGCGGTACCAGCGCCGCGATCCGGAGCGGATCAAGGTGGTCTGTCGCGACACCAACGGTCACATTTCGGCGGCCTCCAACTCGGCCCTCGCGCTCGCGCACGGCGAGTTCATCGCGCTGCTGGACCACGACGACGAGCTGCGGCCCCACGCCCTCGCCTGCGTGGCCCTCGAGCTGGACGCGCACCCCGAGGCGGATCTGGTCTACAGCGACGAGGACAAGGTGGACGAGAACGGCCACCGGTACGACCCGTACTTCAAGCCCGACTGGAACCCGGACCTCTTCAACGTCCAGAACTTCATCAGCCACCTTGGCGTCTACCGGACGCTGCTGGTGCGCGAGGTCGGCGGTTTCCGCGTCGGCTACGAGGGTTCCCAGGACTGGGATCTGGCGATGCGGGTGATCGAGCGCAGCGCGCCGGAGCGCATCCGCCACATCCCGAAGATCCTGTACCACTGGCGGAGCGTGCCCGGTTCCACGGCGCTGCTGATCGGAGCGAAGAACTACGCGGCGCAGGCGGCGGAAAAGGTGATCAGCGAGCATTTCACCCGGATCGGCGTGGAGGCCCGCCTCTCGCCGACCAAGGGCTCGTACTGGCGCGTCCATTACCCGCTGCCCGCGCCCGCCCCGCGCGTCACGCTGGTCATCCCGACGCGCAACCGCCTCGAGGTGCTGCGCCCCTGCCTGGAGAGCATCCTCGGCCGCACCACGTACCCGGACTTCGAGGTCCTGATCGTCGACAACGGGAGCGACGACCCGGCGACGCTGGCCTATCTGGACGAGGTCGCGCGTCCCGCGGCCGGCCGGGCGCCCGTGCGCGTGCTGGCGCAGCCGGGGGAGTTCAACTACTCGGCCCTGAACAACGCGGGCGTGGCGGCCACCGACGCGCCGCTGGTGGCACTGCTGAACAATGACCTCGAGGTCATCCACGGCGAGTGGCTCGAAGAGATGGTCTCGCACGCGCTGCGGCCGGAGATCGGCTGCGTCGGGGCGAAGCTCTACTATCCGGACGACCGGATCCAACACGCCGGGGTTATCCTGGGGGTCGGCGGGGTCGCGGCGCACGCGTGGCAGACGCATCCGCGGGGCGCGGCCGGTCAGGCCCACCGCAACCTGCTCCAGCAGAACCTGTCGGCCGTGACCGCCGCGTGCCTCGTGGTGCGCCGCGAGGTTTACCTGCAGGCGGGGGGCTTCAACGCGGACGAGCTCAAGGTGGCGTTTAACGACGTGGATTTCTGCCTGAAGGTCCGCGCGGCCGGCTACCGCAATCTCTGGACGCCCTACGCCGAGCTCTACCACCACGAAAGCGCGAGCCGCGGCAAGGAGGACACCCTCGAGAAGCGCGACCGCTTCCGCGCCGAGGTGGAGCATATGCGTGCGACCTGGGGCGAGTTGCTGGACCGCGACCCTGCGTACAACCCAAACCTCACGCTCACGATCAACGACTTCACGCTGGCGCTGCCGCCGCGCCCCTGGCCGCCGCTCGCCTGAGGCACTCCCGCAATGTCCGCCTGCCTCGACGCCCCGGTCGCCGGCGTTCCCCTCGATCCCCTCGGCTTCACGGTCCGCGGCTGGGCGCGCCCCGAACCACCCTTCGCCGTCGCCGAGGCGCTTGAGGCCTGGGCAGACGGCGTGTGCCTTGGACGGACGCTGACCCGCTATGAGCGGCCCGATGTGAACCACGCGCTCGGACTCCCCGCGGGCACCTGCTGTGGCTTCGAACTCGCCGCCCATCATCCCGGGGCCGGCGGCAAGCCCTTCAGCGTCGAGCTCCGCCGGCGACTCCCGGGCGCGGACGCCGGGCCCACGCTAGCGCGGGTGACCGTCACGCCGATCGCGCGCGACTACCGGCAGAACCACTTCGGCGTGCTCCTCCAGCAGGGTACCACCGCAATCCAGCGGCGGGGGAATATTTGGGCGACCGGTCCCTCGCAGGCCGAGGGCAGCCCCGAGCTCGCGGCGCTCCTCCGGCGCCACCTTGGTCCGCCGCCGCGGAGCGTGCTCGATGTCGGCTGCGGCCTCGGGTCCTACGGGCGCGACCTCCGCGCCGACGGCTACGGCTGGTTCGGGGTAGAGGTTAATGGGGAGGATTGCGCGGAGCTCGCGCGGCTCGGCCTGCCGCACCAGCGGGTCGACGGGCGGACGCTGCCGTTCGCCGACGGGGCGTTCGCCTCTGCCCTTTGCCTAGAGGTGTTGGAGCACGTCGAGGAGCCGCGCGCCTTCCTGCGCGAGATCGCCCGCGTGGCCCCGGCACAGGTGATCGTCTCGGTGCCCAACTGCGAGCTGCTCGGCTACCTTTGGGACCACCTCGCCACGCCGTGGCATATGCTCGAGGCGAGTCACGTGAACTTCTTCACCCGCTGGAGCCTCGGCGCTCTCCTCCGCGAATTTTGGCCAGAGGTCGAGGTGGGCTTCCACACGCTCTATCCGCTGCGCACGCCCGAGGGCACCCCGCTGCACTACAACCTGCTTGCGTGCGCCCGCCGCTCTGGCGCCGCGGCGTCGGCGGCGACCTGACGCCGATTGTTAGCTTGAGCCCCGGCAGGGTTCGTTTCCCCTCGGGGGAATTCCGTGTTGCCGTCCCTGTTCCGCGCCGCCTGCGGCGTTTGCCTCTTTCTGGTCATCGTCGCCGCCAAGTGGGCGACGTTCGATCGTTTCGGCTCTCCGATGCCGGACTGGGACCAATGGGATGCGGAGGCCTCCGCGCTGCTGGTGCCGTGGCTGGAGCAGGATCCGGCGTTCCTCGGCCACCTGTTCGCGGCGCACAACGAGCACCGGATCGTCCTGACCAAGCTGCAGGCTCTGGCGCTGACGGTGGCGAACGGCCAGTGGGACGCGCGCCTGGAGGCGGTGGTCAACGCGATGCTGCACGGACTGGTCGCGTGCGGTCTGTGGGGGCTGGCGGTGCGGCGCTGGGCAGGCCTTCCGCTCGCGCTGGTCTGGGTCGTGCTGGCGGTGGTCACCGGCTTGCCCTTGGGCTGGCAGAACGTCCTCGGGGGCTTCCATTCGCAGCAGTACTGGCTGCTGGGCTTGTCGGTCGCGGCGGTCGCGCTGCTGCCGTTCGCGCGGGCGGGAAGCGTGCGGTGGTGGGCGGGCACGGCGGCGGCGGGGCTCGCGTTATTCTCGATGGGTTCCGGGTTGCTGGCCGCCGCGGCGGTCGGGGGGCTGGCGGTCGTGCGCTGGGCACGGCGGGAGGCACCCGCACAGGACGCTCTCGCCACGCTGACCGTGGCTGCCGCGGTGGTGGGCGCGGGGTTCCTGCTGCGCGTGGAGGTTCCGTGGCATCAGGAGATGAAGGTGCGCACCGCGGGGGACTTCCTCGCCAGCATCGCGCACAGCCTGCAGTGGCCTTGGCGGGAACACGCTTGGGCGGCCGTCGCGCTGTGGCTGCCCTGGACGCTCGTCGCGCTCGGCCGGCTGCGCCCCCGCCCCCGAGGTGAAACGGCGGGGCCGCGTGATGATCACGCGCTACTGGTGACCGGCCTCGGGGGCTGGGTGCTTCTGCAGGTCGCGGCCACCGCTTACGCGCGCGGCGCCGGCGGCGGGTATCCGGCCTCCCGCTATATGGACACGCTCGCTCTCGGCGTGGTGGCCAACGCGTTCGCACTGCTGCACCTCCACGCGGGCGCCCGGCCGCGCCTCGTTCGCGGCCTAGGGTTGCTGTGGCTGGCCGTGCTCACTGCCGGCCTGCCGCCGCTCGTGCGGGACACCTTCGGGAGCGACCTCCGCGACGCCCGCAATTATTACCGCAAGGCGGAGGGTTACCTCCGGCGCTACCTCGCCACTGGCGATGCGGCCCACCTCATCCTGCCCGATATTCCGTACCCTAGTGTCGAGGGGCTCGTGGACCGCCTGACCATCCCCCATCTCCGTGCGCTGCTGCCCGTGCCGCTGCGGACGCCAGCCGCGTTGTTGCCGGAGGATCCCGCCGCGACCGGCTTCCGGCTCAACGATGCCCGGGGCTGGACGACTCCGGAGGCGCCCCGGCAAGGGCTCTCGCCGGCGACGCCCGCCCTCGATTACGGCGTGACGTGGGGCAGCCACGGTCCGGCGGGGGCGGCGGCGCTAGGCACGTGGCGGAGCGCGGAGCTGCCCGCGCCGGGTCTCCGCTGGCTGCGCTTCGAGACGGCGGGTCACCCCGGGGCGCCGGGGGTGGCGCTCGAGTTGCGGGCCGCGGACGACGACCGCGTGCTAGGGGTGGTCGTACCGTCACGCGAACCCGGCGACAGCTGGCGGGGGGCCTATGTGCGGGCGCCGGCCGTTCCCTACCGGATCGCGGCCCGGGACGATTCGGACGGGCACTGGCTAGCCTTCAGCGGCCCCGTGGAGATGGGAGGCCTGTCCCACGCAGCGTGGCAGGCGACTAAACACGCCGGAACCCTGCTGGGGATCGCGCTGGCCGCGAGCCTAGCGCTGGCCCTCGCCGGGGTGGTCAGCCGCCGGCGTCCGGCCGGTTAAAGCCTTGTCGCGGGCCCTCCACAAGGGAGACCCTTTACCGCCGATGAAATTCCTGACCCTGCCGGCCCTGCTGGCGGCCGCCCTGCTGAGTGCGGCCGTGGCGTTGCCGCTGCTGCCGGCGGCCCGGATGGGGCAGGATCGTTTTGCCCTGGAACTCGGCTACACCACCCCCGCGGCGGCCAGCGTCCAGGTCTACCTCGACGACGGCGGTGGCTACCGGGATGGCCTGCAGGTGCAGGCGGCGCTGCCGGCCGCGAGCGAGCCGGCCGTCCTCCTGCTCCCGGTCCCAGCCGGCACCTACCGCAGCCTCCGGCTCGATCCGCCGGAGGGCGGGCGGGAGCTGACGCTGCGGTCGGCGCGCCTGCGCACCCGCGCGGGACGGACCTTGGCGGACATCCCGATGACCGGATGGCGGGCGGGCCAGCAGCTCGCGGCGCTCGCCCCCGCGCCGGCGGGCCTCAACGTCCGCTCGCTGCCGGGCAGCGATGATCCGCAGCTGCTGCACGACTTCCCGGGGCCGGTCACGGTGGCGCTTGGCTGGCGGGACTATGCGGCGGAATTGCTGCCGCTGCAGCTGCCGCTCCTCGCGGGCCTCGTCCTCCTTCTCTGGCTGCTGGATCGTGCGGCCCCGCTCCGCAGGCGGGCGGGGGCGCGGCTGGCGGCGCTCGCGCCCGGGACGCGGGTGGCGCTGACGGCGGCCGCGGCGGTGATCGCCAGCGCGTACCCGGTCGTGTTCCTCGGCAAGAGCCACGTGTCGCCGAACCTCGGGACCACGCTCCTGTACGGCGAGTTTCCCACGCTGCCGGGGGACCGCTCGACGGAAACCACAGACGTGAAGTTGTCGGATATCGGCGCCGTGATGTGGCAGCACGTGCCGTTCTCGATGATGCAGCGGCGGGCGCTGCTCGCGGGCGAGCTGCCGTTATGGAACCGCTACAACGCGATGGGCGTGCCGCTCCTCGGCCAAGGGCAGTCGATGTTCGGCGACCCGCTCCACCTGCTGGTGGTCGCGGCCGACGGGGCCGCGTGGGCGTGGGATCTGAAGTATCTACTGGCCAAGTGGCTGCTGGCCCTGGGACTTGGCCTGACCGTGCTGGTGTTGACCCGGCCGGGGCCGGCGACCGCGGCGATGCTGGTGGCGGCGGCGGCGCCGTTCCTCGGCTTCTTCCTCTACCGCCTGAACCATCCGGCTTACTTCAGCCTCTGCTACGCGCCCTGGCCGCTGTATTGCCTCGTGCGGATCGCGCTGCTCGATCCCATTCGCGAAGGAGCGGCGGCCTGTCACCGAGGAACGCGCCGTTGGTCGCTGGCGCTGCTGGGGGCCAATCTTGCGCTGATGTGCAGCGGCACGGTGAAGGAAGCGTATATGCTGTTGGTGAGCGTGAACCTGGCCGGCGCCGGCGTGGTGCTCGCGGGCAACGGGGAGTTGCGGAGTCGCCTGGCCCGGCTGGGCACCCTCGCCTGGCACGGCGTGCTCTTCACCCTGCTCACCGCCCCCATCTGGGGCACCTTCCTCGGCGCCCTCGCCAATGCCTACACCGGCTACAACGACGCTAGCGCCTACCAGCTCCAGCCCTCCCTGCTGCTAGGGCTGTTCGATGAGGCGTTCTACCGGCCGCTGCTGACGAGGGATCAGATCTTCGGCCCCTCACTCAACTTCCTCCTGCTCCTCGGAATCCTGTACTACCTCGCGACGCTCCGGGAGCAGTTCACCCAACCGGCTGCGCTCGCGCTGGGCGCGGCCTGCCTGCCGCCGCTCGCGCTCGCCTTCGGCCTCGTCCCGCCGGCTTGGATCGTGACTGTGCCATTCCTCCGCAACGTGGCCCACCTAGACAATACGTTCTCGTGCGTGCTGATCGTGTTGGGGAGCGTGGCGGCGGGGCTTGGATTCGCCAGCGCCGGTCGGCGCCTCGGCACCCGCGAGGGCCGCGCGGATCTGGGCCTCGCGGCGCTCCTGCTGTTCGCGCTGGTGTTTGCCTGGATCGCCTTCCGTCAGGCTTCGCACCGTCTCATCTTCGGCCCGACCTTTTCCGTCCACCCACCGGGCCAGGTGCTAGCAGTAAACCCGTTCCTCTGGAGTTACCTCGGGACCCTGCTCACCGCGGCGGTGCTCCTCGCGTTCACCGCCCGGCGCGTCGCCCTCCACGGCTGGACCTCCGCGCGGGCCCTGCTCGCCGTGACCTGCGTGCTCACGCTCGTCTGGCGCCACGGGCTGCACGCGGCCGCGGTGGGCTTCGACGACTTCACCGCCCAGCCGACGCCGCGGGCGGACTTCCACGCGCGTTCGCCCGCGATCGAGCACCTGCGCGCCGCGCAGGCCCGCGAGCCCGGCCGCGTGTTCGGCTTCCAGTCGCACCTCTTTCCCGGCTGGACCGGCGTTTACGGGCTCGAGGCCGTGCACGGGCCGGACGCGCTGGTGAACCCCGCGCTGCGCGACCTGCTGGGGGCCAGCGGCGTGGAGCGCCAGTGGGACTGGCGCCTGTACGCGGAGGCGAAGGACGCGGGCGCAGTCCGGCCGTTCCTGGACGCGCTGAACGTGCGGCATTACGTCGACCGCGGCGGCGACGCGCGGGCGCTGGCGGCGCACCTCCGGCCCGAATTGGCCGCGGACCTCGAGGTCTATTCCAGCCCGACCGCTTGGCCGCGGGCCTTTTTCTGTCCGGAGGTTATCGATTACCAGGGAGCGCCGGAGTTGGTGGCGCGGATCCGCGCGAGCGCGGGGCGGCCCTTCGCGGCGGTGGAGCGGAGCGACGGGGCCGCGGTCGCTGCGGTGGCGAAGGTGGCGCGGGCCACCGGCGCGGCGCCCGCGGAGCCCGCGAGCCATTACCAACTGGGGCCCAACGCCACCTCGTTCCTGGTGCGCGCCCGGCAGCCCGGCGTGGTGGTGCTCACGGAGGCGAACTGGCCCCGCGATTTCCGGGCCACGGTCAACGGCCGCGCCACCCCGGTGATTCGCGTGAACCACGCCTTTCTCGGCCTCGTGCTCGACGGTCCGGGCGAGTACCGAGTGACCTTCCGCCACTGGCCGCGGGACCTTTCGCGCAACCTCAGCCTCTGCCTGCTCGGCGCCCTGCTCCTCGCGGGCACCGTCTGGCTCGGCCGCCGCGGCCCCACGACCTCCCCTCGATGAACGCCCCGGTTTGCCGCGCCTGCGGTTCCCTCCGTACCCGCCTCCGCGGCACCCGCCGCGGCCGCACCCGCCCCACGGAGTTCTCGTTCCACGATTGCACGGACTGCGGCCTCCTGTTCGTCGAGCCCTTTGCCGGGTTCGAGCTCTACGACGACGCCTATTACCGCGGGCAGGGCCCGGACCCGTTTGTGGACTACGAGACGGAGTACCGCGACTGGCGGGCGACCGACCGCCGGCTGGAACTAGCCGACCTGCACCGCCTCGCCGCGGAACACCTGCGGGGCGACGCGCGCCCGGGGCCGGTACGCTGGCTGGACTTTGGCTGCGGTGCTGGGGCGCTGCTGAAATACCTCCGGGACCAGGGGTCCGTCGGGGGCCGCCCGCTGGAGTTAGCGGGCCACGACGTCGGCTCCTACGCGGACCTGCTCCGCGATCGCGATGGTTTCCGGATCCTTGATCTGGAGCAGGTCGCCACGGAGCCGGCGGGCACCTTCGACATCGTCAGTATGATCGAGGTGATCGAGCACCTGCCCGCGCCGCTCGATCCGGTCCGCGCGATCGCGCGCCTGCTCCGGCCCGGCGGGCTGCTGCTGCTCACCACCGGCAACCTCGACTGCCCGGTGGCGCGGCGCCAGGGCCTGGACTTCGGGTACTGCGTGCCGGAGATCCACGTCAGCCTCTTCAACCCCGCGGCGCTCGGGCGGCTCTATCGGGCCGCCGGTCTCGAGCCACGGAACGTCCGCTACCGCGGCGCCCTGCACTTCAAGGTGCTCAAGAATCTCCGCTTCCGCCCCGGGCTCCGGTTCGCCGCCCGCGCCCTCCTCACCCTGCCTCCCCTGGTCCGGCTGATCGACGGCCTCTACGGGGTTTCCGCGATGCCCTGCGCGATCAAACCGGCCGCCACCCCCTGATCCCGATGCGCTCTGCTCCTTTTCCCCCGCTCCCGGGCGGCGTCCTCTCGGTGATCGTTCCCATCTATAATGAGGCGGCCACGGTGGGCGCCGCGCTGGACGCCATTCTCGCGAAAGAGATCCCAGGCTGGCGGCTCGAGATCATTTTGGTCGAGAGCAACTCAACCGACGGGACGCGCGATGCGGTGCTGGCGCGGCGGGATCACCCGCGCGTGCGGCTGATCCTCGAGGACCGGCCACGCGGCAAAGGCCACGCCGTCCGCGCCGGCCTGGCGGCGGCGACCGGCGACGTGGTGCTGATCCAGGATGCGGACCTCGAGTACGACCTCGGGGACTATGAGATCCTGCTGGCGCCGCTGGCGGCCGGGCGGCAGTCGTTCGTCCTCGGCTCACGGCACGGCGAGGGCGGCTGGGCGATCCGCTCCTTCTCCGACCAGCCGCTGCAGGCGCTCCTGCTGAACGCCGCGCACTGGGGCTTCACCCTGCTGATCAACGTCTCGCTGGGCGTCTGGCTGCGCGACCCGTTCACGATGTACAAGGTCTTCCGCCGCGACTGCCTCGAGGGCCTGCAGTTTGAGTGCAACCGCTTCGACTTCGACTGGGAACTGCTGATCAAGCTGATCCGGTCCGGCCACCGGCCAATCGAGATCCCCGTCAGCTACCGGTCGCGCTCATTCAAGCAGGGCAAGAAGATCGCGATGGTGCGAGACCCGCTGACCTGGCTGTGGGCGTTGGCCCGGTTCCGGTTCGCGCGCCTCTGAACCGGCCAGCCGGACCCGTGATGTTCCCGCGCCTCCCGCTGCTCCTGGCGCTCGCCCTCGTCACGGCGCTGCTCTTCCGCGCGCGCGAGGCGCAGCGGCCGGAGGCGGCGCTGGCCGGACTACCCGCGGAGGTCGCCGGTCAGTTCACGGCGGACGGCGGCTGGTTCCCGGGCGAGCCGCTCCTGACGCGCGGGCCGGTCCGCGCTTGGGGCTCGTGGTCGGGGAACGACGACCATCGCGGGCGCCTCCTCCTCGGGCCCTTTCCCGCCCCGGCGCGGCTGCAACTCGCCGCCGGTGGCTACCCGGCGCGCGCGGGTAACCTGCTCGCGGTCGAATTGGCCGAGACCGGGGAACGCCGGCCGGTGGACACGGGCCCGGACATCGGGGAACGCTGGCGCGTCGTCCACTGGGAGACCCCGGCGGCCTGGCAGGGCCGGCCGATCCGGATCGTCGCGGTCGATGAGGCGACGGGGCCGGGGGGCTGGCTCGCCGTGACGGAGCCTTTACGTGGGGGCCGCGGCGAGGGGAGTAATGCGCTGACCGTGACGCTCGCCGGCTTCGCGTGGAACGGACTGCTCCTCTTCCTGCTCTGGCGCGCGGCCGTGGGCTGGCTGGGGCGGCGCGGTTGGTTCGCCCCCCACTGGCTGCCGTTGGCGGGAGCGGGGGTCGTCGCCGCCGCGGCCTATGGCGTGTTCTGGGCCTACTTCGCGCACCCTTGGCTGGGCCGGATCGCGGCGGGTGGCCTGCTCGCGGGCGCGCTCGTCCTCGCCGGCCGGCGGGCCGCGCCCGCCCTCCCGCCGGAGGCGCGGCTCACGGCCCGCCTCGCCGCGCTGATCGGCTGCGGCTCCCTCGCGCTGCTCCACCTTTTCCCCACGTTGCTGAGCTTCGACGACCTCGCGGCCAACCGCTTCCGGGAGCGGATGCCGTCGGACAACGTCCTGCCCTTCGACTTCGCGAGCCGCTTGCACGCGGGCCTGCCCCCGACCCATCCGCTCGCGGAGTGGCAGTCGAGCGACCGCCCGCCCCTGCAGGCAGGCTGGGAGCTGCTGACGTGGGGCGCGGGGGAGCTGGCGGGCCTCGATGCCCGCACCGCGAGCGGCACGGCGGCGGTCTGGTTCCAGCTGCTGTGGGTGCCGGCGGCGTACGGCCTGCTGCGGACCCTCGGCGTGCGCCCCGCCCGCGCTGCCGGCTGGACCGCGGCGCTAGCGCTCACGGGATTCTGCGTGCAGCACACGACCTTCACTTGGCCGAAGCTGTCGTCGGCCGCGTTTTTGCTCGGGGCGTGGGCGCAGTGGTTCGCGCCGCCCGGTGGGGTGCGTCGCCGGCGGGATTTCGCGCTGGGAGCGGCCGGGGCGGTGTTGGCGTGGCTGAGCCACGGCGGCGCTGCGTTCTCGCTGCTGGCGCTTGCGCCGGCGGTGCTCCGCAGTTTGTGCGGGGGCGAGTGGCGCGGCTGGACGCTGGCCGCGGGGGTGTTCCTCACGGCCGCTACCCCTTGGCTGGCCTACCAGCGCCTGTACGAGCCCCCGGCCAACCGGCTCCTGAAGTGGCACCTCGCCGGCGCGGAGGCGCCGGACCCGCGGGGCCTCGGGGAAACCCTGCGCACCGCGTACGCCGGGCTGACTTGGTCCGAGATCGCTGCACACAAAACGGCCAACTTCCGGGTGCTCTTCGCGGGCAACTGGCGCGCGCTCGGCGATTTCTCCGCCGAGCACGCCCCGGGGCGGCGCCACGACGAGTTCTTCTTCCTCTTCCGGACCCTCACGTGGTGGCACGCCGGGACGGCGCTGCTGCTCGCGGCCCTGCTGCTGCCCCGAGGCCGGGCTGCCCTCGCGTGTACGGCGCGCTTGCAAGTGGGCCTACTGCTCTGGTGCGCGCTGACCCTCATCCTCTGGTGTCTGCTGATGTTCACGCCCCAGTCGACCGTGATCCATCAGGGATCACTCGCCGTGCCACTGGTGCTGTTCGTCCTGCTCTCCCGCTGGAGCGACGCAGCCAGCGGCTGGAGCCTACCTCTGATCGCCGGGCTCCAGTTGGCCACGCTCGCGGCGAACTACGCCCGGCCCAATGAAATCATTTCCGGACCGCCCACCGGCCTGCCCTTATTGCTAGTGAGCGCCGCCGGGCTCGCCGCCCTGCTGCTCAGTGCCCCGCGAGGGACCGGCGCGGAATCACTCCCGCCCGAGCCCCCGCCTCCGCCCAGACCACTCCTAGCGCCGACGAAACCCACCCCCGCGCCCGTCGCCGAGCCTGGGCCCGCAGGCCGCCGCCTGCTGCTGCTCCTGATCGGCCTCGCCGCACTCCTCGCCCTGCGCAAGCCGGACGCCCTCCTGAATCCCCAGCTCTGGGCCGAGGACGGCAGCGTCTTCCTCGTGGAGCAGGAGCGGCTCGGCGCCAGCGCGATCCTCCAGCCCTACATGGGCTACCTGCACCTGCTGCCGCGGCTCACCGCGTGGTCGGCGGCGCAGCTGCTCGATCCGGCGTGGTGGCCGGCGTGGTACAACGGCGTCGCCTTCCTCGTGTGGTGCGGCGTGCTCGCGCGCACGCTCTCGCCGCGCCTGCCGCTGCCGCACCGGCCCTGGCTGGCGCTCGCCGTGCTCGCCGGACCGCAGACGGGGGAAATCCTCGGCACGATCACCAACGCCCAGTGGGTGACGGCGCTGCTGCTCGTCCAGCAGGCCCTGCTGCGGCGGCCGGAGACCAACGCGCAGCGGACCGGCGACCTGCTGCTGGTGGCGGGAGCCGGCCTCACCGGGCCCTTCGCCGCGGCCCTGCTGCCGCTCCTAGCTTGGAAGTGGTGGCGCGAGCGCGACGGGGACGCGCTCGCCGCGCTGCTCGTCGCCGGGGCGACCGCAGCGTGGCAGTTGGCGCACCTGCTGCCCGCGGCGGGAGCCGCGGGGGCCCCGGGTGATCCCCTGCAGGCCCTCGCGATCGTCACCCGCCGTCTCCTGGTCTGGCCGTTCCTCGGGCCGGCCGCCGCGCAGGGCTTGCCGGCCGGGGTGATCGCCGGGGTCGGACTCGTCCTCGGCCCGGCGTTGCTTGCCTGGGCGCTGCGACCGCACCCGCGGCGGGAAGTGCGCCTGCGACTCCTCGGCGCCGCCGGCCTGCTGCTCGCGGCGGGCGTGCTCCGCACCCGGCCGGACACCTGGCCGCAGGACGACCTGAATTTCGCCGACCGCTACTTCTTCCTGCCCCGGCTGCTGCTCGTGTGGCTGGTGATCCTCGAGCTCGACTCCGTCCCGCGGCTGGCGGCGTGGGTGGCGCGGCTGGCGCTGGCGGCCTACGTGCTCCTGCCGGTGCCGCGGTTCATCCTGCCGGCGGCGCCGGATTACCGCTGGCGCGAGGAGTGCGCGCCGATTCGCGCCGGTGTGCCCGCGAGGATCCCGATCCTGCCCGAGGGCTGGATCCTCGACTACCCCGGGCGGCCGCCCCGGGACGGCCGATGAAGCCCGCCGTGCCCGAACCGACCGGACCGGACCGCGCCGCCTGGGCGGCGGTCGCGGTGGCCGCGCTGTGCCTGGCGTTGCGCAAGCCGTGGGCGCTCCTCACGCCGCAGCTCTGGGCCGAGGACGGGAGCATCTTCCTCGTGCAGGACGAGCAACTGGGCCTGGGCGCGTGGTTCACCCCCTACAACGGCTACCTTCACCTCCTGCCCCGGATCGTGGCCTGGCTCGCCTCCCGCACGCTGGATGTCGCCTGGTGGCCGGCCGCGTACAACGGGGCCGCCTACCTCGGGGCCCTCGCCCTCTTCGCCCGCCTCGCCTCGCGGCGCATCGACCTGCCCGCGAAGCCGGCCCTGATCCTCGCGTTCACCCTCGTCGTCGGCACGGGCGAGGTGCTGATCGTGCTGACGAACCTGCAGTGGCTCGCCGCGTTTTTCCTCCTGCTGCAGGTCTTCGCCCGGCCGCCGCGCACCCCGCTGGAGCGCGCGGGCGACCTCGCCCTGCTCGCGGTGGTCGGGTTGAACGGACCCTTCGCCGCCGTCCTCGGACCGCTGCTCGCGTGGCGCTGGTGGGAGACCAGGAGCCGCGACGACCTCACCGCCCTCGCCGTGACCGGGGCGGCCGCGCTCACCCAGGGAATCCTGCTGCTGCAGACGCCGCTCGACATCAACGCCGAGGCCACGCCCTTCCGCCCGCTGATGGCGCTCTCGGTGATCGGGAGCCGGCTCGTGACTTGGCCATTTCTCGGTCCGGACGCGGTGCCCGTCGCCGCGCCTTGGGTACACGCGGTCGCAGGCGCCCTGTTTCTCGGCGCCCTCGCCGGCTGGGCCCTGCGGCCCGAGGCGCTGCGGCCCATCCGGCTGCGTCTAGTCGTTGCCCTCGGAGTCGTCACGGCAGCGTGCGCTTTTCGGGCGCGGGCCGATACCTGGGCCGAGGACACGCTGGTCAACGGCGACCGTTATTACTACATCCCCCGGGTGCTGGTGGCGTGGCTGGTCGTGCTTGAATGGCGGGCCCAGCCGGCGGCGGTGGCGTGGGCCGCGCGGACGCTTGTCGCGGCGGGCATCCTGCTGCACCTGCCGCACTTCATCCTCCCCGCGCCACCCGACTACCGCTGGGCGGAGCATTGCGACGCCATCCGCCGGGGCGTTCCGGCGAACATCCACACCCTGCCGGAGGGGTGGTGGATTGAGTACCCCGGACGTCCCCAACGGACCTCACCGCCGTGAGCCCGCGATTCCTTCGCTTTCTCTGGCTCACCGCCGGTCTCGGCCTCGTGCTCGGCTGGTGGCGCGAGGCCCTGCCCGCCTGGCCGGCGCCGCCCCGGGCGCTGCCGCGTGCGGATGGCGGCAGCGGAGTGCCGTGGCTCGACGGCCCGTTCCTGCCCGACGGCCGGCTGCAGTGGGGCGACCTTCCCCCGCACCTCGAAACGGCCAGCTCCCACGTGGGCGGCGACGCCTTCATCGGGAGCGCGGCGAGCGCGTGGTTCCGTGCGAACCGGCGGACCGTTTACGTGGGCGTGGCCGGCTACCCCGGGCGGCCCGGATGCGCGGTGCGGCTCGAGTTCCGCGATGCCCGGGGCGCGATCACCGCGGTACCCTACCCGGGCCCGGCGCCCGCGGAGACTTGGCGGGTCTGGGAAGTACGCCGGCCCGCAGAGGCCGTCGCGGTGCGGGTGGTGGGCGAGGACGCCTCCTCCGCACACCAAGGTTGGGTCGCGTTCTCGCATCCGTTCCGGTCGTGGCCCCTCGCGGCATCCGCGGCGTGGGCGGCGGTGCGGGTGTTCACCACGCTCGCGCTCGCCCTCGTGCTGCTCTGGGGACCCGGACTGCTCGCGGCACCGGCGGGGGCCTCGGCGGGCGCGCGGGCGTGCTGGTTCCTGGGCACCGGACCCCTCGGGCTGGCGGCCAGCGGGGTGATGCTGTGGGCGGCCGCGCCCTGGCTCGCCGCCGGGACGCGTGGGATGCTCGCGGGGGCGCTCCTCGGCGCGCTGTGGCTGGCGATCGGCGCCCGCGCCCGGCGCATCGGCTGGCAACTGCCGGGAGAGGCGGGATGGCGGCACGTGGTGGGCGTGGCCGCGCTGGCCGTGGTCGCCGTGGCGGCGAAGGCCTCGTTCTCCACCGGCACCGCGGGCGAGCTATTTCGCGGCACGGTCTCGCGCAACTTCGCGCTCTCGGACCGGATCGACAGCCGCTTCAGTTTCTACGCGGTCCAGGCCACAGCCCACGGCTGGGGGCCGGCGGGCGAGCGGACCGAGCGCTTCTACTATCCTTGGACCTATTTTAGTCGGGGCCCGTTGCCGGGACTCGTCGCGATCCCGCTCGTGCTGGGCACCGGGGGAAGGCCGCCGACCGAACACGCGGAAGAGACGTGGAGCCCCTTCGACGCCGGGGGTTTTGCCACGTACCGACTCACCCAATACGCCTTGGCCGCCGCGGTGATCCCCGTGACCTACCTCTTGTTGCTGCCGCTGGCCGGAGCCGGCTGGGCCCTCGCGGGCGCGGGGCTCCTCGCACTCACGCCGTTCGGCTTGCACGAGATTCTCTTCACGTGGCCGAAATGGGCGGCGACCGCTTGGCTAGCGGCCGCCTTCACGCTCGTCCACGCGCGGCAGCCGGTCGCAGCCGGTCTCGCCGTCGGCCTCGGCTTCCTCCACCACCCGCTGGTGCTGCTCTGGACGCCTTGGCTCGCCCTCTGGGCCGCCGGTCGTCACGGGCCCGGCGGACGCGCGCGGCTGGCCGGGGTCACCCGCCTGACCGTCGCCAGCGCGGCGCTCGTGCTGCCGTGGATGCTCGCGGGGCGCTTGCTGCCGCACCTGCCGGAGACGCCCTTCGCCGGGCAGGGCGGGTTCATCCGCTACTTCCTGCTTGCCGACGCCCAGCACGCGACGCTCGAGACGTGGCTCCGCACGCGTTGGATGAATTTCGCCAACACGTTCATCCCGCTGCACCTGCTCCTCGATCCTGCCTCGGCCGGCCATTTTCGCCTCAGCTCGGCGTACGAACCCTCCTCCGCGCTGACCCGCCTCACGTTCCTCTGGTGGAACACCCTGCCGTTCGCCCTCGGCCTAGGCCTGTGGGGCCTCACCCTCGCGGCGCTCCCCCGCGCTTGGCGCACGCAACGTGCGGCGGTGGTGCTCTTCGCCGCTGCCCCCGCGCTGCTGCTGATCGTCTACTGGGGCTGGGAGCCGCTGGGGCTGATGCGAGAATGCGGCCATCCCCTGCTGCTCGCCCTCGTGGTCTTGGCCGTCCTCGTGGCCGCCAGAGGTACACCGGGCCCCGCGGCTTGGCTCGCGCATCCGGCCGCCCCGTGGCTCCAGTTGCCCGGCGCCCTCGCGATGTTCTGGCTGCCCGTCCTCGCCAACCCGACTCCGCCGGCCGTCCGCCTCGCGCACCTCGACGGCCTCCATCTCGCCCTCCACCTCGCCGCCCTCGGCACACTCGCGTGGATGCTTGCCCGCGCCCGCCGCCACCCCACCCTTTCCCCGACGTTATGCCCCAGACCCTCCTTGTGACCGGATCCTCCGGCCTGATCGGCTCGGAAGTGTGCAGCTACTTCGCCCGCGAGCTCGGCTACGCCATCCACGGGGTGGACAACAACCAGCGGGCGGTCTTCTTCGGCCCGCAGGGTGACACCCGCTGGAACCAGCAGCGGCTGGCCACCGAGCTGAAGGGCTTCACCCACCACGAGCTCGACATTCGCGACCGGGCCGGGGTGCTCGCGCTGGTGCGGGCAGTGCGGCCGACGGCGATCGTGCACACCGCGGCCCAGCCGAGCCACGACCGCGCGGCGGCGATCCCCTTCGACGACTTCGACACCAACGCGGTCGGCACCCTCAACCTCCTCGAGGCCGCGCGCCAGGCCTGCCCGGAGGCGCCTTTCGTGCATATGAGCACGAACAAGGTCTACGGCGACGCGCCCAACCGGATCGCCCTGCGCGAGCTGCCCACCCGCTGGGACTACGCCGATCCCGCCTACGCGGGCGGCATCGCGGAGACCTTCACGATCGACCAGTCGAAGCACTCCCTCTTC
>JBILWD010000030.1:0-19475 GCA_044370095.1 Opitutaceae bacterium
GGATCCCAGCGCGGTGCTTGGCGGGCTCGGAGGAGGAGCGGATCTTCCCGGAGGCGATTATGCTCGAATCCGCCCCTGGGCTCCGACTTTTCCGCGCGGGCGAATTCTTGGTTGGGCATGCCCGCGAGACATTTTCGCCCACCCAACTGTCCCGTGCGACGAAAACCATTTACCGGAGGATCCTCGCGGCCTGCCAGGGAAGATCCCTGGTTCGCCTGTGGAACTACGTTCCGGACATCAACGGCACCGCCGGCGGCCTCGAACATTATCGCGCCTTCTGCGAAGGGCGATCATTCGCGTTCGAGGAGGAGTTCGGTGCCGGTTACCGGCCCAAGCTGCCCGCCGCCTCCGCAGTCGGCAGCGAAGGGGATCATCTCAACGTAATTTTTGCGGCGGTGGACCGCGAGCCCGCCCACTTCGAGAACCCCGAGCAGGTGCCGGCTTACCTGTATCCCTTGGAGCATGGCCCCCGCTCGCCCAGCTTCGCCCGGGCGACGGTGGCCGAAGTGGGCCAGCGGAAATGGGCCTTCATTTCGGGAACGGCTTCCATCAAAGGGCACCGGACGTGCTTTCCCGATCAGCTGTTGCCCCAAATCGACTGTACCCTAGAAAACCTGCGGCTGATTTCGAAGGCGAGCGGGTTTGGCGAGGATCTGGGCGTCGCCTCGGGCGCGAGCCGCCATTTCAAGGTATACCTCCGGAATGGGGACGACCTCGAGGCAACCAGAAACGTCCTGAACCGGCTACTCGTGCGCCCCGCGGACAGGGTCACCTACCTGCATGCCGCCATCTGCCGCGCAGAGCTCACGGTAGAGATCGAGGCTACGATGATCGGGAGCCTGGTCTGAGCTGCAGCCAGGCAATACTAGCGCGAGCAGAGAAAAGCGCCGCCCTAGAAGAGAGTAGAATTCATAGGCACTACCCATCTGAGGAAGGAGCATAAGAGCTACGGCTTCCGGCAGCCAAAGCTGGGGAAATCAGCTGCGCGCGGAGCTAAGCTGGGCTGGATTGAATCATGACCCCGATCAAGATCGACCAGTCGGTAATCAAGGTCGGAAACGGTTGGCAGTACGACACAGACCCCAGAGCGTCCAAACCTACACATTCGCCGATACCCATTAACTAAAGCCAGACGCGCACCGCCCAGCAAATGGGGCACGCATCCGCGACCCGGAGCACCTGCAAACTTTCCCATGAATATACACCGTTTCGCCGTTCCATTCGTCCTAGCATTCGTCGCCTTGCTGCAAGGCTGTGTCTCGGTCCAAAAAGGGTCGGTGATGCCTGGCGCCGACTTGTCTACAGTCAAGAGTGTCTACGTGGTTCGACTCTCAACCGACGGACGGAATGTGAATCGGTTGATCGCCGATGCGCTAGTCGCGCGTGGATTGTCAGCGACGACGGGCGACTCCTCGAAAGCTCCTGATGGCGTGGATGCAGTCATCACTTACCAGGACAAGTGGATGTGGGACATAACGATGTATATGATCCAGCTTGATATTCAGTTCCGAAAGCCCGTCTCTGAGATTCCTCTCGCCACCGGCAGCTCAATGCGTACTTCGCTGACCCGCAAATCCCCAGAGGACATGGTAAGGGAAGTTTTGGATCAGATCTTCGCGAAGGCCACGCCAAACAGTGCCCCCCCCCGGTGAACACTAAGCGCCCAGTGCATACTTTGACGATGAAGACCGCTTGCCTACTACCCCTGATCGCCGGGCTACTCGCTTCACTGCTGGGCGGGTGCGCATCGCCGACAGAGATAAGCAGCATGGCGCTCGGATCCATCGGCGTCGAAAAGCAGCATGGCAAGAGCGTTTCCGTCTCCACAGGCGGCGGCGAGGAAACTAATCCGGCATGGCTGTCGAAGGTTTCAGACCAAGATCTTGCCAGTGCCATCGAGGCAAGTATCCGCAATACCAAGCTATTCTCGGGCGTTGTTAAGCTCGGGGACGCGGACTATCGCCTCCATGCTGCGATCGTGAACCTCAGCCAGCCGGTGATGGGCTTTAATTTGACGGTCAAAACGGAAATTTTGTGGACGCTTACCCCGAAGGCTGGGGAGAAGCCAGTATGGCAGCAGACCATACGCTCCGCCTCCACCAAGGGAGCCGGAGACGCCTTCTCGTTTGCAGCGCGAGTCAGAATCACGACTGAGGCCGCTATCAAGGCGAACATCAACACGGCCTTCAGCGAGCTGTCGCAGTTGAGACTTGAGTGATCCCCAGCGATGGGGCCGCTGAAGTTTCCTCCGGGCAGTTCGGGGCTTAACCTCAGGACTTGCTGCAGGCAACGGAGCACTTGCCCGAGCTCGGAAGCCGACTACTAGATGCTGGCATCAACATATCCTCCAGCCGGTGGCGGGCCTCGCTGATTTGAATCAGCCTACACCTCCATCTCCGGCCTAAACAACCCGTTGCCATGCCGTGAGTCTCTGTACAACGTCCCTTCGACGGAGATTGGCGCAAACCTTCGCCATTGGTCTCCCCCTAATCCTAGCGGGCCTGCTCGCCTGTTTTGGCCTAGCGGGTTGTGTCGTGCTGCGGGTCTCCCCCTTTCCTGCCCTTCCCCAGGCCGGGCAGGCGGAGGATGGCGTCGCAGCCCGAAGGATCTTCGATCGCTGTCTGGCTGAGCACGGGGGCGACCTGCGGCGGCATCCCGGGGACCTAAATCTTTCAACGGACGGGCACTGGTTCGCGCTCATCCAACGCATCCAACCCGTGGTGACCGACTCCGCCTTCCGGATCCGATCCGAGGAACGTTACCGGCCGGGGGAGGGACTCTATGTCGTGCGCCACTTTGGACCCTCAGGGGTCAAGCAGGTGGTGCGGCGAGGGGGGAGGATTGAATCGGTGCGCTACAACGGGGCGTTGGAGCAGGATCCCACCAAGCTCAGCGCCACCGCCATGACCAATGATGCATTCCTGATGTTTCATTTTGGTCCAACCTTCTTCCTTGAACGCGTACGGTCGTGGTCCCTTCTGCCAGAGGCCTCTGAGGAGGGGCGGAGTTACCACCGCATCATCGGAACTCTGACGCCCGGGTTCGGCGATGCCGCCGACGATCGCGTGGTGCTGTGGGTTGACGCCGACTCCTTCCGACTCTTTCGCATTCACATGACCCTGAACGGGTTTGAAACCACCAAGGGCGCCCACGTGGACACAACCTTTCTTGCCTATCGGGAGGCGGCGGGCTACCTCCTTCCGGTCCGTTTTCATGAGCGTGTCCGAGGGCCCCTGCACATCGACGCGCACACCTGGTGGACCACGGGGTTGGATCTCGATCGTGGCTGGAACGCGACCGACGTGGCGGGTGAAGCATTCACTGGGCGCGCCGCCGCGGCGGCCAGACCCCTGCTCCCGCCGGAAGCGACGGCGAGGACCCCCTGATCCGCGTATCGGGGGCGCGAGCAGCGGTGGCCGCCGCGGAGGAGCCGCCCTAGGCGGCAAGGTGGGCCACGAGCTGCCGCAGTCGCCCGGCATCCGTCTTTCCCCGGGCCGTGGTGGGGAACTCCGGGACCACCAGGAAACGTTTGGGAACCTTCCAAGGGGCCAGACAAAGCTGCAAGTCGCGGCGCAATTGGCCGGCGGAAAGGCAGGTGGCCACGATCGCCGCGAGGACCTCCGAACGGTTCGGCTGCGGAACGACCAGGGCATCCTTCACGCCCGCGAGGTTGCGGAGGGCCCGCTCCACTTCAGAGAGATCTAGTCTTCGGCCGGCAATCTTGACCATTCGCCCGGTCCGCCCCAGCAGCAGGATTTCACCGTCCGGTTTTCTCCGGCCCCGGTCCGCGGGACGATACGTGCCCATCCCCTTTCGGTCGCGACGGCGATTGCCGAGCGTGAAGACGGCGCCACTCGAGATGCTGAACCTGCCCGCGGGCTCCCAGCGAAGGCGCACTCCCGGCAAGGGACGGCCCACGTTTCCATCGGAAGTCGCGGCGTTGCCGCTGGAATCGTAAGCGATGCCCCCCGTTTCGCTTGAACCGTAAAAGTTGTGGACCCAGCGGGAGAAGCGGGCGTGAAAAGCTTGCGCAACCTCTCTGGCCAGGGGCGAACCCGCGGAGATGACCAGCCGGAGTGAAGCCAGCTGTTCGGGTGCCACCTCCGCCTCCACCAAGGCGCGGAGCAGGGCGGGCACGGCCGGAAACACGGAAGGACGCCAGCGCTGGACCGCCTGCGCGATGGCCTGAGGCAATGGGGAAGCCTCGCAGACCACGGGCGTGCCTTGCAGCAACAAGGGCAGCACAAGGTTACCCATTCCGTAGGAGTGCCCGAATGGGATGATACCTAGGTTGAGATCGCGACCGGTAATCCCCATCCCGTGGCAGATCTGGCGGCCGTCCGCCATCATCTGGGCATCGGTGAAAGGGAGCGCGCGGGGGAAGCCGGAGGAGCCGGAAGTCAATTTGACCAGCCGGCGTCCATCCCGCGGCCGTTTGGCCCGAGGGGCCACACGCCGCCAGCCATTGGCGGACCAAAGCTGGGCCGCGCCCGCCGCGGCCGCCAGGGTCTCTTGGGCCCCAGTCGGCTCACCGGCATCAATTGGAACAATTACCGCATCCGCCTTGAGCAAGCCGAGGAACACACGCCACCAACCGGCACCATTCGGTTCACACATCGCCACCGGGTGGGCGGCGAGGCCAGCGCCGTGTTCCCGCGCCCAGCGATCCCCCGCAAGATCCAGCTCCCGGCGAGTGAAGGAGCCACCCGCGGCCGCATCGATCAGGGCGATCTCGTCCGGTCCGGCGCGGACGGAGCGGCGCCAAGCATGTAGGAGACTGGCAGTCATGAGTGGTTGGCGCTCAGCAGGGGCTCCACCTCGATCACGATGAGCGCGCTAAGCGCGATCAAGCCGACCGTGATGCCGAGCGCACTCACCACGGGAATGCCGCTGAACGCGAGCACCCCGAAGGAGGCCGCGGTTGAAATCGCGGAAAGACGCACCGGCACCGGAGGCGACTTGGCATTCGCGGAGGTTTCGTCGGAGAAGATCGCGTAATTGTGTGCCAGACAAATGCCTAGGAAGCCTCCCAGAAGATGGAACAGGTTGAGGGGCTGTCCCACCAAGCCGAAAGCGCCAAAGACCAGGAAACAGGAACCGGCAGGAATCAGCGCGATGCGCAAACCGCGGCGGGATGGGTAAATGCAGAACACGCTGGCGATCACGAGCGCGAGCCCGACCAGGCTCAGACGGAGCGCCGACCAGCGGTACCGACCCAGGAGATCGTTGAGGGAGCTCAGCTGATCGACCCCGATAGTCCCCAAATCCGCCGGCGGCGCGGCCGGAACCCGTTCGCCGAGCCTAGTCAGAAACCAGAAGGGCGGCGAGCGCAGGTTGGCCAGCAGCGCGAATGGGCCACCCAACTTCCGGTCGATTTCGGCCACGAGAGCCTGGTAATCGGTTTCGGGGGCTTGCCCGAGCAGTTGGCGCCAATCGTCGAGGAAGGGCTCGAAGTAGTCGGCGATCATCCCCCGCCGCCCGAGGGCCTCGCGAAATTCGGCCGGGAAAGTCTCGAGGGATACCACGCGAGCGCGGAGTGACTCCACCTCCTGTTCCGTGGGAATGATTAGCCCCAGGCTCGCCCCCGGATTCCGCCCCTCGGCGGTCCCGATCCAGGCATGAAAGTCCGCCAACTTACGCCGGGCCTCGGCCAAGGAAGGCGCGACGGTGATGAAAACCGAGCCATCCGCGTGATCCCCGAACCGTGCCCGGATGGAGGCATCATTCGCACGCAGGTCTTCCGCCGGCAGATCGAGCTGCCGGATATCATCACGCCAGGAAACCAGCCAGGGGCCCGTCAGGGCAGCCCCCGCGGCGCAGGCAGCGAGCGTGCGGAACAAGATCCGGCCGGGCCGCGAGCGCAGTAATCTTGGCGGCGGGGGAAGGCTCCGCGCCTCGAGCTGCGGCCGCTGCAGCTGACCGAAATACAACATCGCCGCACCCAGCGCGCAAACGAGTCCCGCCGCGACGAACACCCCGAGCTGGCGGATGAGCGGAAGGTCGGAGAAGACCATCAGGAGGAAGCCAAGGGTAGTGGTGAGACAACTGGCCAACAGCGAAGGCAGCAGACGCCTCAGTTTACCGGCGTAGGATTCCTCCGCGTGAGCAGGCGGCTGCATGAAGATATAGAACCCGTAGTCGATGGCCACGCCGCCCAGCACGGAGCCCAGCACGAAGACTAGGATGTGGGTCCGGTCAAAGACCAGGGTGGTCACCGTCCAAGCGCCCAAAAGCGAAAACAGCATGACCGGGACGAGGTGGAGGAGTTGATGAATCCGCCGGACAAAGAGTGAGCTGCACAGCACGACCGCCACGAGTGAAAATAGGTTCAACCACCGGACTTCCGACTCGATGCGCGCACGGCTGGCAGCGGCAAAGCGATTCAGTCCCGTCCACCTCAGCTCCAGCCGTTCGCGGTCGATCCCTGCGGCCACACGCGCGCGCTCGATGGCGGCGAAGACGGGAGCCTGCCCCTCCTCGGCGAAGGGGGATCCGTGGATCCGAGCCCAAATCAAACCTTCCCGGCCGCCACCTCCAGGTGACAGCAGCTTCTCCCCTTGCCGGGCCAACGCGGGAAGCAGGAGCAGCGGGTCCCGCGACAGCAGCTCCTGCATGGCAACCGCCTCGGGACGCGCCAGAAACCGCTCCAGGTCGCCGGCGGCACGATCTGCCAGCCAGGCGGGAAAGCCATCCTTGGCCCCTGGTTCGGCCTCATACTCGCGGTGCCGGCGGGAAAGCCAGGAGGGCAGCAGCCACCGCAGGCGGTGCTCAAACAGCGCCCGCCCGAGAGCCTCGTCGGAAGCAGAGCCGCCCAGCGCAACCGCCTCGGCAATGGCCGGCGAGCGCCGCAACTCATCGGCAAACATCGAGGCAAAGGCCCCCATCGGGCGCGGGGGAGATTCTGGATCTCTTAGCGCCAACAGCAAAACCTGCGCCTGCGGGCCCTCGGCGAGCGATCGCATCACGAGCACTTCCCGGGCCTGCTCCCCGGGGGGAATGAGGTCGAGAACACTGGTCGAGATCTTGGCATTGTAGTCCAGGCCAGCGAGCCAACCCAACGCACCGAGCGCAAATCCGACGAGCAGGGCGCGGCAAACCAGTCTCGAGGTTGGGCGAGCCATGATCATGGCCCGCCCAGTCGGACGCGCCGGGTTCCCGGAATCGCTAGGGAACGCATTTTCCAGGCCCCGTCCCGGCCGAGGGCGTCGGTTGGAGATTTGGGCGTAGAGGAACGCCTCGGCGAGAATAGAGGGTCAGGCATATTCCGCGCGGGGCTACCGAAAGAACCGCCTCAACGTGTCCGCGGTGAACAAGACTCCATCCCTCGCCTCCGAGATCTCGATCTCGACCCGCTGGGTGGCAGACCTACCCATGGTGATCCGTCGCATCTCGATGCCCTCGCCGGAAAGCCCGATCCGCCCGAATAACCCCGCCAAGGACTCTTGGCGCGGGCGCAGCTGGAGGGACCAGCTTGATCCATCACGACGCCCATGGATCTCGAACTCCTGCTCGAGCACCGTTAAATTGAGCTGCAGCAGCCTGCCCAGCGTGGCCGTGGCGGTGCGGATCCGGTCATCCGCAGGGGCCTCACGCTCCTCCCCCAGTTCGTTGCGCAAAAGGACCCCCTTCTCGTCCACAATCACCACGCTAGGCGTGGGCGCCTGGTAGCTCAGGCTGAGCCCTCTTCCCGCGGAGATGCGGAGCTCGCCGCCCAGCACCACGGGATCGCGCCGAAAGGGGAAATACCTGCGTTCCTCGAATCTGGCCTGCCGGTTGCGACCCGCGGCGAGCCCAACGAACAAATCCCTCCAGTCCATATCACGAGCAGGTTCAATGCGAGCAAACCCCGCCTCCGGCCCCTCGCTCCCCGGAGATTGGGCCGCGGACAGGCCGGGGCCGAAGACGAACAGGAGCGCCAGCGCCCCGCCGAGGCAAAACCGGGATCGTAAACCAGTGAGGCACAGCGAGGCCCGACGCGGGCCGGCGCCCGGCGGGGCGGAGGATTCCGCCGGCCCCGCAAAGGCGGGGGTGCCTCGCCCTCGCGGGGCGACGCATACCTCTGGATTAGACTTCCACGTCCTCTTCATCGAAAAGCTCCCCCGCGTCGCACCCAGCGCGCACGCCAGACCCCGACCCATCGCCACAACACGAGCTGGGTCAGGAGCCGGGCGTGGAGCCCGAAAAGCCTGCGATTGTCGCGCACGTATCTGAAGTGGGAAACGCCACCGTCGGCCGGCGCCAAGTAGCGGCATGGCGCGGGCAGGTTCAACAAAGGGGAGCCTTGCCAGGCCATCCTCACCGCAACTTCCGGGTCAAAGTCGAATCCCCGTGCAAAACGGGTTTCAGCCAACGCGCGCCGGAGGGCCGCCGCCGGGTAGACGCGGAACCCGAACAGCGGATCGTCGATCCCGGATCCCAGGATTTCCGCCCAGGCCAACCAAATGCTCAGCTTCCGCCCATAAAGTCTGAGCCGGGGCGCGTCGGGCCCGAAAACCGGCCGGCCCAACACTAGCGAATCCGGGCTGGCCATAGAGGCCTCCATAAAGGGCCTGATCCGCTGGGAGGGATGCTGACCGTCCGCGTCCAGGGTCAGGACGTGGGTGAAGCCGGCAGCCAAAGCGGCCGCAAGACCGGTTTCGATGGCTGCCCCCTTGCCGCCGTTCCGCGGCCGGGCAATCACGCGCACCCGGGGATCCCGCTGCGCCATCCTCTGGGCCGCGTCCACACTGTCATCAGTGCTGCCATCGTCGACCACCCAGACCGGGCTCCACTCCTCCAGCGCAGAGAGAAGGGTCGTAGCCAGACGGCTTCCCGCATTGAAGGCGGGGATGAGGACAAGATGGGTGGTGGAGGCTGGCATGAGGGCGGACGCCGGGAATCACGTTTGCCGGGACGACATCGAGATCCGGGGACTGGCGGTCAGCCGGGCTCCGCCAGAAGCCTGGCGCGAGGGGTCACACACGGGGAGCGCTTGGGGATCGGACTTCACTCCTGTGGGTGGACCAAGGGCATGGCAGGGGACCCCGGGAAAGAACTCTGAATCAAGCCCGGACGACAGCGCAAGCGCGACCCGCTCCGCGAGTTCCCGGGCATTGGATCCCTGAGCGACGGTCAATTCCGGCCCCAGGGTCAGATCGACCTGCGCAGGGCACGACGGCGGACGCCACCACGGCCATCCCTTGGGCAGCAAATCACGCGGGGCGTGAATCAGGATCACCCGGACCGGAACGCGCGCGCGCGCGGCAATCAGGGCAAACCCTGGCCGCAAAGGGTTCAGTCGGACGCCGTGGGCGGTTCTTGTCCCTTCTGGGAAGATGAGCAGCGAGCGACCGGTCTTGATCCGGTCAGCTACATCTCGGAGCGAATCCAAGCCACTCCCCCCCGAGGCATACCCCGCCATCAGGGCGGCGGGGCCCAGAACGGGATTCCGCATCACAGCCGGCTTGAAGATGCAGATCGTGTCCGGCAGCCGGGAAAGCAAAAAGGTGGCGTCCATCAGTCCGGGATGATTCGAAACGTAGACCGCGGGACCTGTCATCGCCTGAGCCGTGAAGCCGTGAAATCGGACCCGGACCAGGCGAGTGAACCCGAGCCATCCGCACCAAGCGGCGAAGAGCCTCCGGATCAAGTCCCTCACCATCGGGCCGAGCAATGGCCGGGTGCCGAGCAGCAGCAACGGGGCGCAGAACACGTTGAGGGCCAGACCCACCGTGGCGAAGACCGCCCACGAGAGCAGGTTCACGGGATAATAGTACAACCTGCCCAACCGCCGAGGGATCTTCATCGGCCGGAGGCTTCGAAAGGACCGAAGTTGAACCAGAGGCAGGGGTCCGCGCGCAACTGCTCCTCGAGTCGCTTCAGAAACTCCTGGAAGTGAGCCCGGGCCCGCCGCAGGTTCTCCGCCTTGCCGGCTCCATCGGGGCGGAAGCTCGACGAGCTGTGGACGCGCGTGCAACCCGGGCCGGCGGGCAGCCCGACCGCCAGCACCACGGGCAGGCGAAAAAGAATGGAAAGATGGTAGATCGAGAGGGGAAACGCCCTCCTGGCCCCCAGGAAGGTGAACTCCTCAGCCTTGGAGCCAAACTCGGCCCGATCACATTTCATCGCGACGGATCCCCCTGCGGCGATCGCATCCTTGATGGCGAAAAGCAGGTTTTCAGGCTGGTTCACCCAGATGAAACTCACCCACTGGCGGAATTGGCTGCCGAGGATCTCGGTATCAAGGGAGTTCCCGACCCGCTGACGCACCATGAACACTTTACGCCTCTCCTGGGGACCGACGAGGAATCCGATCAGATCGGAATGTCCGACATGGAAGGATCCGAGCAGAGCCTGTTCGCCCGAAATCATCAGCTCGTGAAACCCGAGCGCATCAGAAGCCAGCACCCCACGATGCGGGCGGCCACGCGCGATGCGCAGACGCAGTATGAGGAATTCCTCAAAGGCAAAGAAGTGGCGAAGCACGTCCCGGATGCCGGGCGGCCGGGCGAGAATCGTCCCTAGGTAGACCTCGGAATGGCGTCGCCGATCGGGCAGCAGAAAGACCGCTACTAGGGTTCCCAGCCAGCGCAGCGGACGAAAGATCCTTTCCGGTAGGATCACGTCGCAGGCGATGAGGAAGCGGAAACCCCAGGCGGGACCCGGATTGCGGGCACTTGCCGCGTTCACCGTGGAAACCATACGTCCAGTGGATCCGCTCACCGCCAGGCGAGATCAATCCGAAGCCCGGAAGCGGCCACCAGCTTGCCGTCCCGACGTTCCCTCAGGAGGTCGTGGAAGCCCCCGAGTTCAAGGACTGTCATAGGTTCATTATCGTCGACCGGCGTCGTGCTGAACCGGGCGATCGCGCCGCTCGGGTCAAGACGGAGATCGATCGTTAGGGCGAAACTACGGTCGCTGGCGATGCCACGCTCGAGCAGCCAGGTACCCTTTTCCTCGCCCGCGCAGAGCAGGACGCGCGGCGCCGGGGAAATCAGAGCGGCGAGCAGTGCGTTCCCAACAAGATGCCGCCGGCCAGTTATCGGCAGGAGCTCCCCCACCGGACATTGCCGCCCGATCATCGCCTGTTGCACGGCACTGGGATGAATGGAAGTCTGGAAAAGAGTCGGGCTGGGCGTGGGGAAGCTCTCCAAATATCCCTCCAGCGCGCAAGTTTCCCCATAGCCTGAGGCGTACACGAGCGTATCTTCGGGCATGGGCGCCATTTGATCCAGGCTGGAGCTAACGAGTAATCCCAGCTGTGTCATCCGCCGCGTGGCACCGCGGGGAAAACGGTCCCGGAGCCGTTCGCGGGTGGCGGCCAAATCCTCATGACTCGCCTCAACCAAGTTGAGGCCGTGGAGGAAGCGTTCAGTCATGGCACAGGAGGAACGCGGCGTGGGCTCCGCCGAATGCATTGCTCGCGCAGACCACCCCATCCAAGTCCCGGGTAGAAAACGGCTCCAGGGCGACGGCACCGTTAAAACTGGGGCGCGCACCGCCGACGGTTCCCGGCGCGCACCCGCCCCGGATCGAGTCGCAGGCAATCGCCAGCTCCACCAGACCGCAACTGCCCAAGGTATGCCCCAGACTACCCTTCCAGCCAACCAGTCCAGCCTCCGGAAAGATACGCGCGAGCGTCTCCGCTTCCAGCCGGCCAGCCTCCAGGGTACCCGTGCCATGGCCCTTGAGCCAGAGCCGCATCCCGGCCGCCGCTGATCCCACGGGCAAGAGGCAGGCGGAGAACCCATGCCCATCGGCCTGATTGGCGGTGAAGTGGTGCATTTCGTTATGCACGGACTGCGCGCGGATCGCGAAATCCCCGCCGCGCTTGCCCAGCACCGCGAAGGCCGCCCCGTCGCCCAAGCCGATCGAGCCGTTGGGCCGTACCGCGTACGGGGCGGGGAAGCCTCCGTTCAGGATCCGCAGGGCATGAAATCCTCCCGCCACAAATGGGCTGAGAAAGTCGAAAGAAAAGACCAGGACCCGTTCGGCTATCCCGGAGCGCAAAAGTCGCGAAGCATGCAGCAAGCCCAGATGGGCAGACACACAGGCATGGGAAATTGTCGTGAAATTTGGCCCCCAGCCGAGCTGGTTGGCGACCCATTCCACGCACGTGTGCGGCGTGCCGAAAGCGAGGTGCGCGGCGTCACCCGTCCGGCGAAAAGCGTAGAGGCTGCCCACCCCGAAGTTGCTGCTCGTGAAGACGACCGGCCGTCGAGCGGTACCCCACCCTTCCCCGGGCACCTTCGCGGCGAGTACCCGGAGCGAGCTCATCCAGTTTGGCGGGGCGGACTCCTCAAATGAACGCCCTTCGATCAACGCCAAGGGAACCTGATCCCCCCCAGCGGCCCCGAGGACCGCCTGGTGAGTCAGGGCGACGCTGCTCCTCAAAAGGGCCTGCACGGTCGCCCCGGTGCCCCCGAAGGCGGTGAGACACTCGCACGCTTCTATCCTCGCTTCAGTCGTGAACGGCGGGGTCGGGGTCAAGGTCGGTAGGGAATATCAGCGCGGAAGTCTGGCGGGGTCCGCGCGGGCGCGGATGAACTCCGCGAGGTGGGCGATGCTGGCCAGCGCCGAGCGCGATTCCTCGCTGCTACCGATCTTGATTCCGAATTCCCTCTCCAATGTGACGACGAGCTCGAGGGCATCGATCGAATCCAAGTTAAGGCCGGAGCCGATCAGAGGTTCGTCGTCCGCGATCTGCTCGGGCGTGACATCTTCGAGCTTAAGCGTGGCGACAACCAAGGATTTGAGCCGAGATACGAGTGGATCAGGCATGGCGCGAAACTTCAGCGAAGAAAGGATGCGGGCGGCGTGCAAGCACGGTTAAGCGAGTGAGGCGGGCGACTGAAAGATGCCGACGGCGTCGCGAGTGGAGCGGGAGGAAGCGGCGGTGATCCTAGAGGGCTATTCTCCTAACCTGGCATCGCGATCAGGTCCGGCCCGCGTGCAGGACATGGCAGACATTACTACCTCCGAATCCGCTGCTATTGTTCAGTGCCACCGCAAAGCTGGCGGCGAGGCTTTCACGAGGCAGGTCCAGACCCTCGCAGGCCGGTTCTGGGGCACGGAGATTGGCGTTGCCCGCGATAAATCCCTCGTCGAGGCACAGCGCGCAAAAGGCAGCCTCCATCACTCCGGAAAGGGAGAGAGGGTGTCCGGTGATACCTTTGGTGCTGCTGATGCGCGGATGCGCCCCGGATGCGCTGAAAACCTTTCCCAGAGCGATCGCTTCGGACCGGTCGCCGGCGGGCGTGGAGGTGGCGTGGGCGCTGACATAGTCGACCGCCGAAGGTCCAAGCCCGGCGTCGGCGAGCGCCCGGCGCATCGCGTGCGCGAGACCGACCCCCTCCGGGTGTGAAATTGCCACGTTATGTCCATCGGCGGCCTGGCCCCAGCCAATGACCTCGGCGTACACCTTCGCCCCCCGGCGATCGGCAGCCTCACGGCTCTCCAGCACCAAGCAGACCGCGCCGCCGGCGGCCACAAACCCATCCCGGCACTGATCGAAGGGACGGGAGGCGGATCGCGGATCAGGGTTGACCGAGAGCGCGCGCATTCCCGCGAAAGGCAATACAGTCTCGGCGTTCACCTCCTCTGCACCGACCACCAGCATCCTCTCTTGGCGCCCCAGCCTGATCTCGTCGAGCGCGAATCCGAGCGCGTGGCTCGAGGAAGCGCAGGCGGCGGCGAATCCTCCGACCGCGCCACGGATGCCGAAATGCGCGGCGAGATTAAAGTTCAACGTGCCGGCGATTGAAGCCACCACTCCCATGGGATTGCCTCTTTCCCCCCGCACCGCGTGCATGTGGGCTAGATTGTGGTGCAGCAGAAACGCAGAACCGGCGGAGGCGCAGTAAAGTCCGGTCGCGCCATCCCCTAGGTCCCCACGGGTGATGCCTGCGTCTTCAATGGCCTGCTCCGCCGCGCACAGCGCGTAGAGCCCATGGGGCGCTATGCTGCGCAGAGCCTCGCGCGCCAAGCCGGCATAGCGATCAGGGAAGCGCCAATCCCGCCAGCGGGGGGAATCAACCAAGAATCCCTTTACCGTGCCGGCAACCTTGACCGGCAGATTAGGATTGCCGAGGAACTCAACGGGTTCGATGCCGGAGCGGAGCTCGCGCAAGCTGCGCGAGACCTCTTTCCGATCGTTACCGATGCTCGTAATGAAACCGATACCAGTGATAGCCGCGCTCCGCTTCATTCGGCGCGCAGTCCCCGGCTGGCAAGCTTCGCGCGCACGAACTCCCGGAGGTCCGCCACGGAGCTGATCCCGAGAATCTCGGCATTAGAGATGCTGACTTCAAACAGCTCCTCCACGAAAAACACCATCTCCGTGATCGCGAATGAATCAAATCCGAGATCGCCGACCAAGGTGGATTGATCGGAGATGGGTATACCCTTCTTGGGCATGTGTTCAGTGACGATCGCGAGCACGACAGTGTCGGCCGCCGTCGGATCACCCGTCTGAAGCAGGCGCCGAAAGGCGACCCGGATTTCTTCCGGAAAATCCCGGAGAGGATCTTTGTTCTCCGCACTACTCAAAGCTGCCTTGGGCAGGGGGGCGCTGTTTTCCATAAAGAACGACCGCCGCTTAACTTGATTCCGCGGAGAGCGTCAAGGGTAGCGTCTGCGCGCGAGCGTCCTTGGCGCGGGAGAACCACGAACGCCAACCCTCCCTCAACTCAAGCTGCAGCCAAGAACCTAGGAGACACGCTACCCGGAAGGGCAGGCGAAGATTGAACTCGTAACTAGTGAACCCGAAGAAAACCCGGTCATTAAGTTTGCCCCAAGTTCCCCGCCTTTGCCGCGACTCGGCGATGGCGGCGAAACGACGGTTGTAGCAGGCCATCAGGCGGAAAGCCCAAGCCGAACGGGGATGAGTGAAGGGCGGATGCTCCAGCAATTGCGCCCCACGCAGGAAGGGGGGAGCAACCATCCCGAGGTAGTAAAGGCCCAGATCAAGACGGAAGGCGAGCGTCATCAGCTCCTGATCGCCCAAATAGAAATACTTATCGCGATAAACGGCGTCGAACCAGCGCCGATAGCTGAGCGCGAACTCAGCATTGTGCCGGGTTACACGCGGAGGAACCGGCCGCCCACGCAAGCTATCCCTAATCAGAGAAGCGGCGGCCGTCGCGGAATACGCGACAAAATCCATCCCCGGCGAGTAGAACGGGTCCATGAAACCAGCCGCGTCGCCTACGAGAACCGCGCCGTTGGTGGCAAAAGTAGAGCTGCTGTAGGCCAAATTGCGGCGGAAATGCACATCTCCTTCCCGCCAATGCGCTTCCGCGAGCATCTCCCTTCCCGCGGGGTGCTGATCAAGCATCGCCTTTAGACGAGACCCTAGGGAAGGCCCAGGAGGCAGTTCCGTTATTCGCTGGTCATAGACCACGCCAACGCTGACATCACCTCCCTTGAGCGGGATGAACCAAGCCCACCAGCCGTAGCCGGTGAGATGATTGGTGGCAGTGGAGCGCAAGCCCTTAACCTTGCTCATCCAACCAGGATATTTCGCACCCAACTCATCGCCGTCCAGAGACTTCACGCCTGACCAGCGACTCCAGCATGCAGCGGTTGGATGCGCCCGGTTCTGCACCATCCAACCCTCCTGCCGCGCCAGCAGTGCTGCACTCCCGGAGGCATCCACCACCCACCGGGCGCGAGCCAAACTGGGAATCGCGTCCGACCCCTCCCACGTCACGACTTGCTTTCCGCCATCGACCAACTGCACCCGACGGATCCGCACGGAACGACGAACGACAGCCCCTTCGCCATCCACTTTGTTCAGCAAATGCTCGTCGAGAACTGAACGATCCACCTGGTAGCCCGGAAGTCGCACGTTGTAGCGCGGCCCCGTCTCGCTGCACTGGTCGATCGACCGTGCGCGCTCGTTGGTGAACCAAAACCGCATTCCCTGCTTCGGAATGTGGCTCTCCAGCAAGTGCCCAGTGAGACCAAGTACTCGACCAAGAAAGAAAGCGCTGATCTCAACTGTGGACTCTCCTACCCGGCGTGCGAAACAGGCGGAGCGCTCAAGGATCAAAATCCGCAGTGCCGGGTCGCGCCTTAGTAGCAGCGACGCGGTAGCTGAGCCCGCTAAAGATCCACCGATCACGATCACATCCCATTCCTCGGCAGAATCGGACTCAAGATCCGTGCGCTTTGCGCGCTTGGCTTGCAAGGGCAAGCCATCAGCGGGTTCGCCGGGCGATCGTGCGGGATGATTAGACAACATTCAGTAAAGGCTTGACCAAGACTCACGAAAAACGGGGCGGGGCGCCGCTGAAGGATGCAAGCAAACTCGTCCCACAATACCTTATGCCAAGGAATACAGAGGGACGGCGGCTGGCACCGCCTAGGAGTAACTATTGATCGTAAGGAGGTACAGTGGTTGGAATGGTCGACGGCGGAACGGCCGAGGGTAGCGACGATTAATTTCTCTGGGGATCAGGGAGTTGCAGCGCCGGTACGACTCAGAATCTTCGAAACATCGCCCTTGATATAATTCAACCAACCTTTCGGCTGCTCAGGCTTCTGACGGACACCGGCCTTGTCGATCTTCCAACCGACACAAAACATGTCGATTTTCGAAGTTGAGTAGACAAAGGTCAGAGTCGCCTCATTACCGCGATGCTTCAGGTAGCCCACAACACGATCCGGGCCCTTCGAGATAACTTCCCACTGCCTGCCGATCAAAGCCCTGACGAGCACATCCTGAATTTCCGCCTCAGATCTCTTTCCCGGAACGGATATCGAACCGACCGCCTCGCCCAGTTCGCCCGCGGCCGCGGCGTAAACACCGACGGGGACAAACCAGAGCGACGCAAGGGCACCCAGACGGCAAAGGAAGGTGAGCGTAAGGTTCATATCGTAGGCAACAAATACGAACACTCGGATGGCAAGTAGTTTTCCGCGGGTAACTCGCCAAATGAGCGCAGGCTCCCGAACGAACACTCCTCGCGCCAAATCACCCCACCTGTCCGTGAATTCCGCGACCTCGAAATCAGCCCGGCGCGTTAGCGACCCCCTACGCGCTTTCAGGGCTCGCGCCAGTTGCCGCGCAGGGGGCTTAAATCGCGCTAGCGCCTTTCCTCCATCAGCCCCACCAGGTTGCCCTCGGGGTCGCGCAGGAAGGCCAGCCAGAGCTCGTGGTCCGGCATCCGCGCCGCCAACTGGGGCTCCCGCTCCGGACCCGCCCCGGCCGCAACCACCCGCCGGTAATGCTCGGCCAGGCCCGTGACCCGGTAATACAGCACGGAATTGCGTCCGGCCTCCCCTACCCCGTTCGGCTCCGTCAGCATCAATCGGACCGCTCCCACGCTGAGGAAGGACAGCTTGGGCCCCGCGTCGAAAAGCGGCCGGAGGCCGAGCACCTCGACGTAGAACCGCTTGGCCGCGGCCACGTCACGGACGGTCAGGGCCACCTGACCGAGATCCTGTACAGCGGGTGAATTCATAGGTGAATCCGGGCGAAATGAAACCGATGCACGATCCTGCGCCTCAGGGCACCGCCATCGTCACCCGGGCCTGGCCGCCGCCGTGCAGGACCCGCACGCGGTCGCCGTCCATAAACAGCCCCGTCGAGGCCTCCTGCACCACCGTCACGGTGCTGCCGTCCTCCAGCCGCACGGTGATCTCCTGCGCCCGTTGGCGCGTCGCCGCCTCCTCGAGGGATTGACCGGCCACCGCGCCCGCTACGGCCGCCGAGGCCTGCACCAGCGCTCCGCCCACGCCCCGGCCTCCACTGCCCGCTGCCGCCCCCACCATCCCGCCGCCGAGGGTGCCGAGGCCGGTGCGCCGGCCCTCGATGTTCACCTCGCGCACACTCGTGACGACCCCGAGGTCGCTGCGCTGCAGGACGTTCGCCTGCCCCGCGGGCACCACCCGGCGGGAGGACGGCAGGGTGCAGCCCGCCAGCAGCAGACCAGCAAGGATCAGGGTGAGCGGCAGAACGGTGGTTTTCATCGACGGAGGAGGTTGCGGCGCGAGGGTCGGGACGCGGACGGACGAACCAAAGTTACCCCGCCCGGCCGAACAGCAGACGCAGGGAATTGAGGCACACGAGGAGCGTGCTGCCCTCGTGGGCCGCAACGCCGATGGACAGCGGAACGGCCCCGACGGTCGTGGCCACCACCATCACGAGGACCACGCCGAGGGAAACGGCCAGGTTCTGGCGGATGATCGCGCGCGCCCGGTGGCTCAGCCGGACGGCCGCAAGGAAGTTGTCGATGCGGTCGTGCATCAGAATCACCTCGGCCTGCTCCAGGGCTGCGTCGCTGCCGCGCGCCCCCATCGCCACGCTAACGTCCGCGGCGGCCAAGCTGGGGGCGTCGTTGACCCCGTCCCCAACCATCGCGACCACGCGGCCCTCGGCGCGCAGAGCCTGAATCGCGGCCACCTTGTCCTCCGGGCTGAGCCCGGCCCGGACCTCGGAGACCCCGAGTTCCCGCGCGACCGCCTCGGCGGCGTGACGACGGTCCCCCGTGAGCATCACGGTGCGGATCCCGGACCGGCCGAGTGCCTCCAACACGCGGCGGGATTCCGCGCGGATTTGGTCGCGCAGCAAAATGCGGCCGACCAGGTCGCGGCCGAGGACCCAGACCTCGCTCAGGTCCGCGTCGGCCGGCGGGAGCTGGCGCGCCCAGGCGGCCAGCGGGCCGGCCTCAAGCAGTTCGCGGCGGCCGAGGAGCAGCGTCGTCTCGCCCACCTTGCCCTGCACCCCTTGGCCAGTCAGGGAGCGGAAGTCATCCACCGGCAGTTCGCGAACGCCATTGGCCTGGGCGTGGCGGACGATGGCGCGCGCGATGGGGTGGTGGGACTTCGCCTCGAGCGCATAGGCCAGCTCCAGCACCTCGCTTTTACGGCCGGGCGGAAAGCTCTCGCAATCGGCCACGGCAAGTTCGCCGGTCGTGAGCGTACCGGTTTTGTCGAGCGCCACCGCGTCGACGTCCGCCAGCCGCTCGATTGCCGCGCCTCCCCGGAAGAGCACCCCGTGGCGGGCGCCCCAGGCGATCGAGGCCAAGATGGCGGAGGGGATCGAGAGGACGAGGGCGCAGGGGCTGGCGACGACCATCAGGGTCATCGCCCGGTAGAAGGCGGAGCGCGTCTCGCCGTCCTGGGCGAACGCGGGCAAGCCGAAGCCGAGCCACCAGACGAGGAACATCAGCGCGGAGCCGCCGATCACGACGTAGGTGTAACCGGTACCAAAGCGGTCCGTGAGGCGCTCGCTGGGGGCCTTCAGCTTCTGGGCGGTCTGGATGAGCCGGATGATGCGCTGGAGCGTGCTTTCCGCTGGGAGCCGGGTGACATCGAAGTCCACTTGGCCCCAGAGGTTGAGGGTACCGCTGTAGACCGGGTCGCCCGGCGCCTTGGGCACGGGATTTGCCTCGCCGGTGAGGGCGGACTCGTCGCTGGCGCTGCGGCCCGTCGACACGCTGCCATCGGCGGCGAAGGCCTGGCCCGGGCGGACGCGCAAGCGCTGGCCGGGG
>JBILWD010000214.1:0-6646 GCA_044370095.1 Opitutaceae bacterium
CGCACGGTGCCGGTGCTATCACCGAGCCCCGTCACGCGCCACACGTCCCCGTCCCACGTACACACGAAGGCCTCGGTCGCGCCCGGCGCGAAGTCGAAGCCGCCCGGACGGACGCGCGCCCGCCACCGGTTGTCCGCCGGCAGGGACAATCGCTCCCAAGCGAAGGCGCCGCCCGCGGGGCTAGCCACCACCGGCGCGGCCAGTTCCTCCGGCCAGCGCGACGGCCCCCCCGCGAGGAACGGCGCGAGTTCCGCGGGTTCGCCGGCCGCGGCGGGCACCGGGGAACCAGGCCGCGCCAACCGCAACGCCAGCCGTACCGGGGTCGCACCCGCCGGGATGCGCAGCGTGACAAACCCCTCGCCCCGGCCCAGTTCGAGCCCGGGGCCGCCGCGCAAGCGGACGGCCGCGCCCTCGTCGGCCACCCGCAGGAGCAGGTCGCGCGCGGAGCGGGCCACGTTGAGGCTGCGGACAAACACCGGCTGCGCCGGCGAGCCCTCGAGGTCGTGCGTCTCGAGGACAACGGTCCCGCCCACTTCGTATTCTAGGACCACGCGTTCCCCGTGCCGGTGGAGACCGCGGTAACGCATCCAGTCGCGGGGCAGCGGCCCAAAGCGACGGCCATCCACGCCGACGATCCGCCGGTCATCGAAACGGCCCGTCGCCGGATCCGCCCAGCCCGGGGCGTCCGCGGTTTCGAAGTGCAGTGTGCCGACGGTCCGCGGACGCACGACGTGGCGGCCGTTGAAATTGATGCCTTCCCAGTCGATGAAGCCCTCGCCCGTCCAGCCGCCCGCGAGCCGCAAGGTGTCGTGCTCAAAAACCACCCACGCCCGACCCGCGGCGACCCCGCCCGGCCCGCGATCGAGCCGGATGGCGATGCCCTTCTGCGCGAGGTTCGCGCGCGGGGCTACCTGGTCGAGCTGCTGCCCCTTGAGCCCGGCCGCCGCGGTGCGTCGGGCCTCGTCCGCCAGTTCGTAGGTGCCGATCAGGTAAGAGCCATAGTCCATCTCCCGCCACGGCTCGCGTCGGACCGGCTCCGGTCCGCGTTCCCGGCCGGGCGGCAGCGCGGCGAGGTACGCGTCGTCAACGGGCGGGCGCACCGCGGGCCCGCGTCCGGCAAGGAACGTCTCCCGGAGATAATGGATGACGTCGTACTTCTCGCGCGGGGTGAGCCCGGTCTGCGGGGGCATCCGGCCCCAGCCCCGGGTGAGCGTGGCGTAGAGGGCGAGTGGATCGGCGCCGCGGGTGAAGGTGTGTTCCCCGAAGCGGGGGGCGTCGGGGAGCGAGCCGGGAAGGTTGAAGTCGCCGTGGCAGGCGTGGCATACGAGTTGGTACACCCGTTCGCCGCGGGCGCGGGCGGCCGGGTTCCACGCGCGGATCAGGCCAGCGTGATCGAGATTCCGCTCGTAGGCGGGCAGGTCCACCTCGGCGAGCAGCGGCCCCGCGGCGGGGTCCGCGGCCCGTACCGCCACCAGCAAACCCGCCAGTACTGGCACCACTGCGCGCAGGGGAAAACGCATCCGGGCAGCGTGGGCTTCCGGCCCGCGACGGCAACGCCCAAGCGGCGACGGCGGGCCCCAGTTTCCGGGTCAGCGCGCGCTCGGTTTTCCGTTGCGGGCCCCACAGCCTGCCGTTGTAACGACCCCTTCCTCGCTGCATGCATCTCAAGGCGCTCAAGCTGCACGGCTTCAAAAGCTTTGCCGACCCCACCACCCTCCGCTTCGAACCCGGGGTGACCGCGGTCGTGGGCCCGAACGGCTGCGGCAAGTCCAACATCGCCGACTCGATCCGCTGGGTGCTCGGCGAACAGAGCGCGAAGGCCCTGCGCGGCGGCAAGATGCAGGACGTGATTTTCGAGGGCGCCGACACCCGCAAGCCGGCCCAGCTCTGCGAGGTCTCGCTGCTGCTCACCGAATGCGAGCAGCAGCTGGGCAGCGAGTACCACGAGATCGAGATCACGCGGCGCGTGCACCGCGACGGCCAGAGCGAGTACGCCTTCAACGGGCAGCCCTGCCGCCTGAAGGACATCCAAAAGCTGTTTATGGACACCGGCGTCGGCCGGACCAGCTACTCGATTATGGCGCAGGGCCAGATCGACCAAATCCTGTCCTCGAAGCCCGAGGAGCGGCGCGCGGTCTTCGAGGAGGCCGCCGGGATCACCAAGTACAAGTCCCAGCGGCGCGAGGCGTTACAGAAGCTGGCCCTCACCGACCAGAACCTCGCCCGCGTGGCGGACGTCATCGGCGAAGTCTCGCGCCAGATCGGTAGCCTGCGCCGCCAGGCCGCGAAGGCGCTGCGGTACAAGCGGCTGCACCATCGCCTGCGCCACCTCTCCCTCGCGTGGAGCGGCCGGCAGCATGCGACGCTCGCCGCCGGCCTCGCCGAGCTGGAGGCCCGCGTGGGTTCCCTGCGCGGGGCGGCGGAGGAACGCCGCGCCCACTTTGAGGAGCAGGAGGCCGCGCTCGCCGCGCGCCGGACCGCCCGCAGCCGCCTCGGCCAGCGGGTTCAGGACGCCCAGCAGGCCGTCTTCGACGTGCGTTCGCAACGCGAGGCCGCGGACAATGCCGCCAACCTCGCCCAGATCCGCCGCGGCGGTCTGGAGGACCGGTTGGCCTCCTCACGCGATAATCTTGCCGAGGTGGAGATGCAGTTGCGCGAGGTCTCCGCCCAGGTCGACACCGGCGCCCAGGACAAGCAGCTCCAGCTCGAGCTGCTCGGGGGCAGCGACGCGGTCTACCAGCAGCGGAACCGCGAGCTCGGCATCGTCGAGGGCGAGCTCGGCCGCCTCGAGGCCGCTCTGGGGCAGGCCCGCTTCGAGCTGCTGCAGCTCGAGAGCTCGGTGGCCCGCCTGCGCACCGACTGCTCCGGCTACGAGGTCGACCAGAAGACGAGCCTGCACAAGCACGACACGCTCGCGCAGGAGCTCGAGGGCGTCCGCCAGCTCCGCGCCTCGGCCGAACAACAGGTCGCCGAGGCGGAGTCCCGCGCAGAGGAGGCCCTCGCGACCAAATCACGCGCCCAGGCCGAGGCCGGGACCGCGCAGCAAACGATCACCGACCTCACCCGCGAGTTCCGCGAGGCGCAGCGCCGCCTGCAGGACATCGACCGCCAACTCGCCCAGCGCACCGCCCGCCTCCGCCTGCTCCAGCAGTTGCAGGAGCGCTGGGAAGGCTTCGGCGAGGGCGCCAAGGCCGTCCTCCAGGGCCGGCTCGACGCCGCGCTGGCCGGCAGCAAGGCCGTCCCCATCTCCCAAGGCCTAGCGGTGCAACCCGCCTGCGCCCGCGCGATCGAGGCGATCCTCGGCTCCGCCGCGGAGGCCATCAGCGTCGCCGAGCTCGCGACCGCCCAGCGCATCCTCGCCCAGCTCGAGGCCGAGCAGATCGGCTCGGCCGTGCTGCGCGTCACGGAAATCGGCCTCCGCACCGAAGGCTACCACGAGCTGCCCCCGGGGTTGATGCCCGCGACCGGCGGGCTCGACGCCGTGGAGGCCGGGCACCCCGCCCTCGGTATCCTCCGGGAATCCTACATCGCCGAGGACCTCGGCGCCTTCCTCGCCTTCTGGAAGGAGCATCCCGCCTTTCCCTTCCTCGCCGTCGCCACCCGCAAGGGGGACCTAGTCGACCGCCGCGGCCTAATCTTCGGCGGACACCAAAACGGGAAACGGTCCGCCCAGAGCATCGTCCAGCGCGAGATCGACCTCCGCGAGACCAGCCGGGCCCTCGCCGAGGACCAGCAGGCGCACGACGCCCAGAAGGCGGTGATCGATGTTCTCTCCGCCCACCTCACCGAGGCCGAGCAGGCCCTCGAGGAGCGCCGCGCCGAGGTCCTCGCCGCCACCCAGCAACTCGCCGCCGTGCAGGCCGAGGAGCGGAACACGCGGCGCAACGCGGACGAAGTCAGCCAGCGCATCACCCGGATGGAGAACGAGGTCACCGGCCTCGAACGCGCCCGCGACGAGGCCCACGCGCGCTGGGAAAAAGCTCAGGTCGGGCTCGCCGCGGCCGAGACCGCGGTGTCCGGCCACCGGGAATCCATCCGGCAGCAGGAATTGCGCCTGACCGAGCTGCGCGCGGACCGTGACGTGAAACGCGAGTCGCTCGCGCAGGCCCGCCTCGAACTCGCCGAACGCCGCCAGAAGGTGGAGGTCATCGACCGCGGCCTCGGGGAGATGGAACGACGCCGACAGCAACTCGGAGAGCTCTTGGCCCAACGGCAACACGAGATTGAGTCGTGGACCGAGCAGACCGCCGACTTGGAACGTGAGGTCGGTACCCAGCGGGCCCGCGCCGCGCAGCTCGCGGAAACCCTCGCCGTGGCCCAAGACCAAGTGGAACAGGCGCGGGTGGAACTCGCCGACGTGGAGCGTGCGATTTCCGGCCTCGAGGCCGCCCAGCACGCGGTGCGCGAGCAATCCGAAGCGGCCCAGAGCGAGCTCGCCACGCACGAGGTTCGGCTCGCGGAAACCCGCCAGCGCCTCGGCTTCCTCGACGAGGAGGTGCTGCGGGAATTCCAGGTGGCCGTCGCGACGGTCGACTGGCGCCGGCAGCTCTGGCGCGCCGAGGACGAGCCCGAGGGGATCAAGCCGCTGGACCTCGAGGAGGAGGATGAGGAGCCGTCCGCCTCCCCCGCGCCGGAATCGCCCGCCGAGGGTGAAGCCGCAGCCGGCACCCGCCGACGGCGCCGCCGCAAGGAGCCCCGCGGGGAACCGACCGACGCTGATCTCGCGGCGCTCGATGCCACCGACTGGCCCCCGATCAAGGCGGAGGTGGACGCCCTCCGGCAGCGCCTGTCCGGGATGGGCGCGGTGAACTTGGTCGCCATCGAGGAGTACGCGGACCTGAAGCAGCGCCACGACTTCCTCGCGGGGCAGGTCAACGACCTAAACACGGCGAAGGCAGAGCTGGTGAAGGCCATCGATGAGATCAACCAGACCTCGCTCCAGCAGTTCCAGATCACGTTCGAGCAGATCCGAAAGAACTTCGAGTACACCTTCCACACCCTATTCGGCGGCGGACGCGCCCACCTGGAACTGATTCAGGCCGAGGACATCCTCGAGAGCGGCATCGAGATCGTGGCCCAGCCCCCCGGCACCAAGCTCAAGGGCATCACGCTGCTCTCCGGCGGCCAGAAGACCCTCACCGCCGTCGCGCTACTCTTCGCCTTGTATATGGTGAAGCCCTCGCCGTTCTGCCTCCTCGACGAGTTGGACGCGCCCCTCGACGAGTCGAACATCGGCCGCTTCACCGACCTGCTGCGCAAGTTCGTCAAGGATTCGCAGTTCATCATCATCACCCACAACAAGCGCACGGTCTCGGCCGCGCAGGCGATCTACGGCGTGACGATGGAGGAGCGCGGCGTCTCCAAGACGGTCTCGATGCGCTTCAACGCGGATCGGGGCGAGGCGGAGGCGCCAGCGCCCAACCTGGCCGAGTCGGTGCGCGGCGCCCGGGTGCGCTCCGAGAGCCCGGCGCCCGCCGCCAGCCCCGCCTAATCCCCCGGCCGGATGCGCGCGCTGCTGGCGAGGCTGAAGGGCCTGGCGCCCGCGCCGACCTCTTCCGGGGCCCGCGCGGAAGCTTTGGCGGCCGAGACCCTGACGGCCCGGGGCTGGCGCGTGCTAGCCCGGAACTGGCGCAACCCGGCCGACCGCCGGGAGGAACTCGACCTCGTCTGCGCGGACGGCGAGGTGCTCGTATTCGTCGAGGTCAAGGCGCGGTCCGCCCACGCCCTCGTGCCGGGGTACTTCGCGGTGGATGCCCGAAAGAAAAAGGTGCTGCTGCGGGCCGCCCGCGCCTACCTCCGCGGCCTGCGCCGCCCGCCCCGCACGGTCCGCTTCGACGTGGTGGAGGTAGCGCTGGGCGCGGAGGGAACCGCCGGCGGGCCCGGCGAGCCACCCTTGCGGCACTTCGAAAACGTGCCGCTGTTCCCCCGCCACTTCCGCGGCGCCTGAGACGGACGCGCGGACGCGGAACCTCAGCGGGCGAGGGCGCGGTTGAGGGCGCTGACGATCGCCTTGATCGACGCGAGCTCGATGTTAGTGTCGATGCCCGCGCCGAAGAGGGTCTGGCCCCGGTCGGTCTTGATCTGGATGTAACTCACCGCCCGGGCCTCGGACCCCTTCCCGAGCGAGTGTTCCACATAGCTCAGCACCTCGAACCGCGGCAGCGCCGTCGCCGCGAGGGCCCGCGTGAAGGCATCGATGGGGCCGTTACCCTGCCCGGTCAATTCGCGCGCCACGCCGTCGATTGCCAGCGCCACGACGCAGGTGACCTCGCTGTCGCGCTCGGTGGTCTTGAAGTGCTGCAGGGCCAAGGGCGTGCGGCGTTCGAGATACTCTTGGCGAAAGATCTCGTGCACATCCGCCGGGGTCAGCTCGGTACCGCGGGTGTCGGCGACCTCGTTGATCAGGCGGCCGATCTCGCGGTGCATCGCCTTGGGCAGGCTGTAGCCGAACTCCTGCTCGAGGATGTAGGCGACGCCGCCCTTGCCGGACTGGGCGTTGATGCGGATGATCGCCCGGTAGCTACGGCCGATGTCGGCGGGGTCGATCGGGATGTAGAGCACTTCCCACGGCGCCGCGGCCTGCTTCTGATCGCGCGCCTCCCACGATTTCTTGATCGCATCCTGGTGCGAACCGCTGAACGCGGTG
>JBILWD010000215.1:0-6611 GCA_044370095.1 Opitutaceae bacterium
CTTCAAGATCATCAACGCCCTCACCGGCGAGGAATACCGGTGATCGGTCGACGGTGATCCGTGGCCGGTAGTCGGTGGACGACTGCCGGCCCTCTGACGGAACCTCCCCGGCCCGGTGTAGCCGGGAATTCCATCCCCGGACGGCGGGACGAAAACACCGACCGGCGCCGCCTCATCCGCATTTCCGTCTTACGCTCCTTCCGCCGCCCCGAGGTGGCCGCGGCTCCAGCCGCGGCCACATTCTTCCGCGGTCACCTCCCCTTCCGCGGTCACCTCACGGACGGCGCACCGGCAATCCCGCCGCGCGCCAGCGGTGGAAGGAACCCAGGTTCTCCGCCGCAAAGCCCTCGCGGCGCAAAATCGACGCCGCCAGGCCGGACCGCCCGCCCGCCGCGCAATAGAGCAGGAGCCGGCGCTCCCGTTGCTCGGCCAAAAACGGGCCCCACTCGCGCCGCGCCCCCTGCAGGTCGCTCAGCGGCAGCAGTCGCGCCGGCTCCGCCACGCCCGCCGCCCACTCGTCCGGTTCGCGCACGTCGACGACCACCGCCGTGCCCGCCGCCACCGCCCGCGCCGCGTCGGCCGGCCCCACCCCCGGCCGGAGCAGGCGGAACATCCGCCTCGCCCCATAGGCCAGCGCCAAGCCGAGGACCACCTGGACCCAGCCACTCACGCCGCCCCCTCCCGCCGGTTCGCCATGAAGTACAGGACCGGCACCGCCATCCGGCTGATCAGCAGCGAAGCGATCTCCCCGAACATCAGGCTGATCGCGAGGCCCTGGAAGATCGGGTCCGCCAGAATCACCGCCGCCCCGACCACGACCGCCAGCGCAGTCAGTAGCATCGGCCGGAACCGGACCGCGCCCGCCTCGACGACCGCGTCCCGCAGCGGCCGACCCTCGGCGCGCCGCAGCTCGATGAAGTCGACGAGGATGATCGAGTTGCGGACCACGATGCCCGCCCCCGCCATAAAGCCGATCATCGAGGTGGCAGTGAAGAACGCTCCCATCCCCCAATGCGCCGGGAGAATCCCGACCAGCGAGAACGGGATCGCCGCCATCACCACCAACGGGGTCACGTAGCTGCGGAACCAGCCCACCATCAGCATCGCGATCAGCACGAGCACCGCCGCAAACGCGAGCCCGAGATCGCGAAACACCTCGAGGGTGATGTGCCACTCGCCGTCCCACTTTAGGGCCGGTCCCTGGTCCTCCACGGGCACGTTGAGATGATAAATCGGCAGCGCCGGCTCCGCCGCCCCGTACTGGCGGGCGTCCAGCTTCCGCAGGGCCGCGTCGAGGCTGAACATCGCGTACGCCGGGCTCTCGACCACGCCGGCCACGTCGGCCGTCACGTAGGTCACGGGCTTCAGGTTCTTGCGGTAGAGATTCGGGCCGGCGGTCACGCGCTCCACGGCGACGAGTTCCGAGAGCGGCACGAGCGGCGCCGCGGGATCCCGCTCGTTCCGCAGCTGCAGCGCGAGCAGGTCCTCGGGGCGGCCCCGCGTCGCCGCGGGCAACTCGAGCACGATCGGCACGTCCTCGCGCTCGGCGGGGGCGTGGAGGAGCCCGACCGCCTGCCCGCGGGAGGCCAGCTGGAGGGCTCGCGCGATGTCGTCCGCGCTGATGCCGTGCAGCGCCGCCTTGGTCCGGTCGACCACGTAGCGCACCCGCGGCTGCGGGTCCTCGACGTACCAGTCGATGTCGACCACGCCCGCGGTCTCGCCCATCAGCCGCTTCACCTCGCGCGCGAGGGCGGCCCGGCGCTCAGGATCCGGTCCGTAGACCTCGGCCACCATAGACTGGAGCACGGGGGGGCCGGGCGGCACCTCGGCGACGGCCACCGCGGCGCCGTGTTTACGGGCAATGGCGGCGACGGCGGGTCGGATCCGCTTGGCGATCGCGTGACTCTGGTCCGCGCGCTGCTCCTTCGGCACGAGGTTCACCTGGATGTCGGCGACGTTGGGGCCGCGGCGCAGGTAATAGTGGCGCACGAGCCCGTTGAAGTTAAACGGCGACGCCGTACCGGCGTAAATCTGCCAGTCGCGCACCTCGGGGTGCTCGCGGAGCGCGGCGGCCATCTCCTGCGCGATGCGCGTCGTTTGCTCCAGCGTCGTGCCCTCCGGAGCGTCGATGACCACCTGGAACTCCGACTTGTTGTCGAAGGGTAGCATCTTCACCTGCACCTTGCCGATCAGCACGAGCCCCGCGGAGCCGACCAGCAGCAAGACGATCCCGGCGAGGAACGCCCACCGCCAGCGGGGCTGGTCGAGGAGCGGGCCCATCACCCGGTAATAGAGCCGCGTGAACCAGTCCGACGGCGCCTCGTCGTGGTCGTGCGCGGCCGGCGCCCCACCCGCGGGGGCGGTATGGCGCTTGAGCACGCGGATCGCGGCCCACGGCGTGATGGTGAAGGCAATCGCGAGCGAGAAGAGCATCGCGGCCGTCGACCCCACCGGGATCGGGCGCATATAGGGGCCCATCAGGCCGCCCACGAACGCCATCGGCAGGATCGCCGCGATCACCGCCCAGGTGGCCAGGATCGTCGGGTTGCCCACCTCGTCGACCGCCTCCAGCGCGATCTGGGAGAGGGGCTTACCCGCCGCGCCGGGCAGGCGCACGTGGCGCACAATGTTCTCCACCACCACAATCGCGTCATCCACCAGAATGCCGATCGAGAAGATCAGCGCGAAGAGCGTGATCCGGTTCAGCGTGTAACCATAGAGGTAGAAGATGAAGAGCGTGAGCGCCAGGGTCGACGGGATCGCCAGCAGCACGACGAGCGACTCGCGCCAGCCGAGGAAGAGCAGAATCAGTAGGGCCACGCCGAACACCGCGATGCCCATATGCAGTAGCAGCTCGTTGCCCTTCTCCGCGGCCGTGTGGCCGTAGTCGCGAGTCACGGTGACGCCCACTTCCGCGGGCAGCAGCGTCCCACGCAGCGCCTCCACCCGGGCCAGCACCCGCTCCACCACCTCGACCGCGTTCGCGCCCGGACGCTTGGCGACGCTGAGCGTGACGGCAGCCTCCAGGTCCCCGCGAGCTGAACCGTGGAGCACGTAGTCAGCAGGCTCTTCCGCGCTATCGGCAATGCTCGCGACATCTCGCAGGTGCACCGGACGGCCGGCGGCTACCCCGATGACCACGGCACCGACGTCCGCGGCGTCCCGGAGGAAGGCGCCGGTCTCGAGCAGGACCTCTGTGCCCGCGAAGGGCCGCGACCCAGCTTGGACCTGGCGGTTGGCCTGCCGCAGGGCGCCGGCCACATCGGCGGGCGAGAGACCGCGCGCCGCAAGGGCGGTACGGTCAAGTTGGACGCGCACGGCACGGCGGTTGCCGCCGAGGAGCACGGTCTCGGCGACCTCCGGCACCGCCTTGACCACGTCGTCGACCTGCGCCGCCAGCCGGCGCAGCGCGAGGTGATCGAGGCTTCGACTGTGGAGCGTGACGGCCAGGACCGGCACGTCGTCGATCGTGCGCGATTTGACGAGCGGCGCGGCCACCCCGGCCGGGATGCGGTCGGCGTTGCCGGCGAGCTTCTGGTTCAGCCGCACCAGGGCGGCCTCAATATTTGTCCCCACCTGGAAACGCACGACCGTGAGCGCGGCGCCCGGGCTCGAGGTCGAATAGAGGTACTCCACGTCCGGGATCTCCCAGAGCAGCTTCTCCATCGGCCGCGTGAGCCGGTTCTCGACCTCCTCTGGGGTCGCGCCGGGCAGCGCCGCGAACACGTCGATGATCGGGACCTTGATCTGGGGCTCCTCCTCGCGCGGGAGCCGCGCGACCGCGAAGACCCCGAGCAGGACGGACGCCAGGACGGCGATCGGGGTCAGCTTTGAGGAGACGAAAATCCCCGCGATACGCCCAGCGAGGCTGGCCCCACCCGGCGTGCCGGCGGCCCCGCTCACGGGAGCACCTCCACCGGCTGGCCGTCGCGCAGGCCGGCGGGCGGCGCCAGCACCACGCGCTCGTCCGCCGCGAGGCCGGCTAGAACCTCCACTTGGGCGCCGCGGCGGGCGCCGGTCCGCACGAGGCGGAGCTGCACGGGGCCGCTCTCCGGCACGACGAAGACCCGTTCCATCTGGCCCAGCAGGGCGACCGACGCGGCGGGTAACAGCACCGCGGGCCGAGTGTCCCCGGGGATCAGGACCCGCACGAACTGGCCCGAGCGGACCGGGGCGCCGGCGGGCACCGCCAGCTTCACGCCGATCGTGCGCGTAGCGGCGTCGGCCGTGGAGGAGACCTCGCGCAGCGTCGCCGGGAACGTCTGTCCGCCGGCGCTGACATCGAACTTGGCGCCCGCGACCAGGGCGGCGGCGGCCGACTCGGGGACGGACGCCTCGAGCTCGAGGTCCGCGGTGCCCTCGATCTCGAGCAGCGGCTGACCGGGCGAAGCGAGGTCGCCCGCGTGGACGAGCCGCCGGGCGACCACGCCGTCGAAGGCGGCGCGGAGGGTGGTGTAGGCCAGCTGCGCCTGGGCCTCGCGCACGGTCGCCTCGCCGCCGGCGACCTGATCCTCGAGGTAGAGCACCGTCTCGGCGGTGCTAGCGCCGCGGGCGAGGAGGCTCGTCTCGCGGGCGAGGTCGCGGCGGGCGACCTTGAGTTGCACCTCGGCCCGGGTCAGGCGCGCCTGGGGGTCGGCGGCGGAGAGCCGCACCAACACGTCCCCGGTCCGCACGGGCTGCCCGAGGGTGACCGGCAGCTCGGTGATGGTGCCGGCGACCTGGGCGGCGAGCACGGCCCGCCGGACCGGCCGGATCGTGCCCGTGGCCTCCGTGTGCTGGCGGACCTCGGCGGCCTCGACGGCGGCGACGCGGACGCGCACCGCGGGGCCGGCGGCGGGCGCGGCGGCGGGGCCCGGACGGGAACAGCCGGCGGCAAAGGCGAGGGCGAGCAGGACAAGGGGTGGGAACTTCATGGCGGCAGCTCAGGGTTGCGGAGCGAGGGGAAGGCCAAGCGCGCGGCGCAGCTGGACGAGGGCGAGGCGTTCATCGGCGGTGGCGAGCACGCGGCCGAGAAGCATCTCGGTGAGCCGGCTCTCGGTCCCGATCAGTTCGGCGGCCAGCAGCACGCCCTGCTCGAAGCGGGCGCGGCTGAGGCTGGCGCTCTCCTCGGCCTGGGCAACCGCCGCGGAGGTCACCGTGAGGCGCTCGACCGCGTCGGCGTGGGCGAGCCGGGCCTGCTCGACCTCGAGCCCGATGCCGAGCCGGGTCTTGCGCAGCTGCTCGCGGGCCTGCGCCTGCTCGGCGAGGGCCTGCCGCACGCGGCCCGCGGTCCGGCCGCCGTCAAAGACCTGCAGGTTCAGGCTGACGCCACCCTCGAGGCTCTCCGCGTGGCGGTTGAACTTCCAGCCTTGGTCGTACTGGCCGGCCACGTACGCGTCGACCGTCGGGCGGTGGCCGGCGCGGGCGGCGACGACGAGGGCCTCGGCCATGCGCAGGCGCTCCTCGAGGGCGAAGAGTTCCGGGCGCCGGGAGAAGTCGATGGCTCCAGGGACAGTCAGGGCGGCGAGCCCCGGATCATCGGCCGCCAGCTCCACCGGTTCCGGCGAGGGCTCGGAGCCAAGCGTGAACGTGAAGGCGCGGGCGGCCAGGACGGCCGCGTGGCGGGCGGAGGACAGTGCCTCGCGCGTGCGGGCCAGCTGCACCTCGAGGCTGAGCAGGTCCGCCTTCAGCACCTGGCCCGCGTCGAAGCGGAGGCGGGCGCTGGCCACGGTGGCCTCCTGGGCGCGCAGGCCGGCCTCGAGGGCGGAGACTCCCTCGCGGGCCTTGCGCACGTGCAGCAGCGCCTTGACCACCTCGGCGGCCAATTGCTGCTGAACCCCCCGCAGGTCCTCCTCGGAGGCCCGGGTGCCGGCGCCCGCGGCCTGCCGCTGAGCCGTGGGGGCACCCCCGGCATAAAGGTTATAGACCACCTTGCCGTTGAGCCCGAGGTCGTCGACCCAGCCTGGGCGGTTGTAGCGATCGAAGTTCGACGCGTACCCGAAGTTGCGCTGCGCCAGCGTGAAAGTGAGCGCGGTCAACGCGTTGTTGGTCTGGAGGTAGTGCCCGGACAGGATCACCTGCGGCTGCCAGGCGGATTCGACCTGTTGCAGCAGCGCGTGGGAGGCCTCGACGCGGTGGCGGGCGACCTGGACGTCCGGATGCTGGCGCAGGGCGGTGGCGACGGCCTCCTCCACCGTCCAGACCTTGGCGGGGGCAACGACGGTGGCGGCCAGCGCAAGGGCGGCCGCCAGGAACGGGCGGAATGGCTTCATCAGGCGAAAGGCTGCAGGGAGACGCCGTCGGGCGGCGCTCAGCGGCGGCCGCCCCAGTGGATCACGTCGTCGGCATCGACCCAGCCGAGCTTGCGCAGGACGAGCGTCGGCGGGCAGAAGCCGGTGAACACGGACTGGATCAGGTTGAGGCCGGCGAAGGCGGGCAGCAGCAGCCACCAGGGGTTCACGTAGTGGGCGAGGGCCGTGCCGGTGAGCACCACGATGCCGGCGAGGAGGCGGACGAGGGAGTCGGTCTTCATAAGGGCGATTTCTATTTATGCATAAGGACGCATAAATGGAGCCGCTGTCAACGCCACCAGCGCGACCGGCCCGGGCCCTCTGTCCGGCAGCGCGACCGAG
>JBILWD010000031.1:0-19330 GCA_044370095.1 Opitutaceae bacterium
CCATCCAAGGGCCGTGTCGTTGTCGTGGGTTCCAGGGTAGATCACGGAGTTCGCGCGCAGATTGTGCGGCAGGTACGGGTTGGTGGCGTCCACGCCGAAGGCGAATTGCAGCACCGCCATTCCCGGTAGCCCCGTCGCCTCGCGCAGGGCGGTGGTCGCGGGGGTGAGTAGGCCCAGATCTTCGGCGATCAGCCTCGCGCCGGGAAGGGCGGTCTGTACGGCAGCAAAGAACGGGAGTCCCGGCCCCTCGATCCAGCGCCCCGTGCGCGCGGTGGCCGCGCCCGCGGGCACGGACCAATAGGCCTCGAAGCCGCGGAAGTGATCGATGCGCACCACGTCCGCGAAGGCAAAGGCGGCACGTAGCCGCGCCAGCCACCAAGCATAACCGCTGGCCGCGTGGGCCGGCCAGTCGTAGAGCGGATTGCCCCAGAGCTGGCCGTCGGCGGAGAAGTAGTCCGGCGGGACCCCAGCTACCGCGGTGGGCCGCGAAGTGCGCGGGTCCAGTTGGAACAGCTCGGGATGGGCCCACACGTCCGCGCTGTCGAGGGCGGTGAAGATCGGGATGTCTCCGATGATCTCAATGCCGGCCGCCGCCGCCTGCATCCGCACGCGACGCCATTGGTTGAAGAAAAGATATTGGAGAAAGGCGTGGGCCTCCGTGCGCCGTTCAAGCCTGCTACTTACGGGGGTTCTTTGGGCGGAGGCGAACGAGCGGAGATCCCGGGGCCATTCCCACCACGGGCGGCCTCCCTGATCTTCCTTCAGCGCCGAGAAGAGCGCGTAAGCGTCGAGCCAAGCAGATTGTTCCCTTCGGAAAGCCTCGAAACCGACCCCAGAAAGGGGGGGCCGACCCTGTTGGCGCCACCTTTCCCAGACCTGAAAGAGGAGTGGAAACTTACGCTGATGGAGCGCTCCGAACTCCACGTGGCTGTTCGGCAGCTCGCTTAGCGAGTCGAGTTCCGCGGCGGTGACCCATCCGGCCGCGCTCAGGGGCAGCACATCGATCAAGTAGGGGTTCCCGGCGAAAGAGCTGAAGCACTGGTAGGGGGAATCCCCGAAGCCAGTCGGGCCGAGCGGGCACATCTGCCAGTAGCGGATTCCCGCCGCTTGGAGGAAGCGGAGGAGTGCCTCGACTGGCTCGCCCAAGGTTCCGACGCCCTGCGCGCCCGGCATTGAGGTGGGATGGAGCAGAAGCCCGGCAGCGCGATGGTCGAGCCAAGTGAAGAGCGGAGCCGGGGAAGAGGGTGCCATTGAGGGAGTTGAGGCACCTAGAGCAGAACCCGTGCCCCGAACCTTAGCTTAACATAATATGGATTGTGCTTGGATCGTCTGGCTTCGCCATCCTAATTACCGCGCCGGACCCCAGTGCCGCGTGAACGGGAAATACACCAGAATGGGCCGGCCCACCACGTCCCGCGCCGGTACGGTACCCCAATAGCGGCCGTCCAAGCTGTTTGCCGAATTATCACCCAGCGCGAAATACTCCCCCGCACCCACCTTCACCTGCGTTCCGGGTCGCAACAATCCCTCATAGCGATAGCCAACGTGGTTCCCCTCCTGCCGCGCATTGCCCGCGAACACCGCCGCGCCGGTGATTGGCGCTCCATTGCGCTGCAGCGCGAATCCCTTAATCTCAAGGGTGTCTCCCGGTACGCCGACCAGTCTCTTGATGTAGTACTGATCCCCATACGAGCGCGCGAGCCCCTCGATGTTGCCGGTTCGAAATACGAATCCGCTCCCCACTGCCGGCGGTATAAAATGGTAGCTCATCCGGTCCACGAACAACTGGTCCCCGGTTAGGATATCGAAAGCCATCACCCGCTCGCCTGCCTTTAAATTCCGCCCAGTCCGCAGGAACCGCCCGCGGCCGGGCTCCGTCCCGCCCTGACGCGCAAGCACCCGCGCCAAATCCACGCCTCCCGGCTCGTGCGAGGGACGCTCATTGGGGAAAAAGCAGTCGCGCACGGCCCATTCGAAGTCGAAGTCCTGCGGCACGCGCACCGTTACTGGCCGATCACCTACCAACAAGGTGTACTCCTTGAGGGTCGTCGGCAAAACCAGCCACGTCCGCCCAGCGACCTCGCGGAAAGGGAGCGTCAGCCTTCCGCCAGCGGACCCCGCGACGGGTATCAGGACCTCGCCGCCCACCGGGGCATCGACGCGGACGGTCTGCGCCCCGAAACTGACGAACCGGGCTGCCTGCGCGAACCATCCGGGCTCGTCGGCCCGCCGGGTGAACGCCTCGGGCGTCATCCCGTTGTAGGTCGGCCACATCGAATTGGTCGGGATCTTGAAAGGCTGCACCACATACGTGCGCAGGCCCAGAATCACCAGCGCCGCCACCAAGAAGAACTCCACGTTGTCCCCGATCGTAGTCTTTGGGTAGATCGCGCCTCCCGTGCGGCGGAGATTCTCCTCCAAGTGTTCGATGCCCAGCTGGAGCTTTTCGGCCCCCGCCCGTGCCTTGACCTCCGCCCGCAGCGAGGCGGTGCGCGCCTCGAGTTCCGCGAGCTCCCCGGTCCCCAGCACGTCACGACGGTAGTGCCAGACCTTATCCGCGATCTCGAGCCAGTTGGCCGCGTTCTCGCGCATCTTGCGGTCCGCCGACTTGAGGAATCCGAACATACGGGGCGCTATTGGTTGCTCTGCAGGACCTTGATGAACGCGTCCGGGGGGATCGAGACCTTTCCGATCTGCTTCATCTTCTTCTTTCCCTCCTTCTGCTTGTCGAGGAGCTTCCGCTTGCGGCTGATGTCACCGCCGTAGCATTTCGCGGTCACGTCCTTCCGCATCTCGCGCACATTGTCGCGCGCGATGACCTTCCCGCCAATCGCGGCCTGGATCGCCACCTTGAACATCTGGGGCGGAATGATCGCCGCGAGGCGTTCGCAGAGCTCGCGGCCCTTGGTCTCGGCCTTCTCGCGGTGCACGATGCTCGCGAAAGCGTCGACCGGATCACCGTTGATCAGGATCTCCATCTTAACCAGATCCGAGGCGCGATACTCGCCCAGCTCGTAATCCATCGAGCCGTAACCGTGCGTGATGCTCTTTAGCCGGTCGTTGAAATCGACTAAGATCTCGTTGAGCGGCAGCGTGCACTTCAGCATCACCCGGTTCTGGTCGAGCGTGTCGGTATGGTCACAGGTGCCGCGCTTCTCCATCACCAGGGTCAGGATGTCGCCCATACTGGTGTTGGGGATAATGATCGACGCCGAGATCGTCGGCTCGCGGATCTCGAGGATTGTACCGGGGTCGGGTAGGTTGACCGGGTTGTCGACCTCCAGCACCCCGCCCCCGTGCGGATAGACGTGGTACACCACGCTCGGATAGGTCGAGATGATCTCGACGTCGTGCTCGCGGCGGATGCGCTCCTGAATGATCTCCATATGGAGCAGGCCGAGAAAGCCGCAGCGGAAGCCGAAGCCCAGCGCCACCGAGCTCTCCGAGGAATAGACCAGCGCGGCGTCATTGAGGCGAAGGCGGCCCATCGCCGCCTTAAGCTTCTCATAGTCACCGCTCTCCAGCGGATACAGCCCGCAGAACACCATCGGCCGGACTTCCTTGTAGCCCGGTAGCATTTCCGCGGCCGGCCGCGAGGCGTGGGTGATGGTGTCGCCGATCTTGATGTCTGCGGTGCTCTTGATGTTTGAGACCACGTAGCCCACGTCGCCGGCCCGCAGAACCTCGACCTTCTCCATCTTGGGGGTGAAAACACCGACCTCCTTGACCTCCGACTTCACGCCGTTGCTCATCAGGAGCATCTGCTCCCCCGCCTTGATCGAGCCTGAAAAGACGCGCCCGTAGGAGATTACCCCGCGGTAGGAATCGTAGAGGGAATCGAAGACCAGCGCCCGGGTCTGCGGGTAATCCGTCCAGCGCGGCGGCGGCACCCGGGCAACGACCGCCTCCAGAATGTCCTCGATGCCGATCCCCGCCTTGCCGCTGGCCAAGATCGCCTCCTCGGCCGGGATCGTAAGAATGTCCTCCATTTGCCGGAGGCAGAGCTCCAAATTCGCACTCGGGAGATCGATCTTGTTGATCACCGGGATGACCCGGAGTTTCTGGGAAAACGCCAAGTGGGCGTTCGCGACCGTCTGGGCCTCCACGCCCTGGGCCGCGTCGATCAGCAGCACCGCTCCCTCGCAGGCTGCGAGGCTGCGCGAGACCTCGTAGGAGAAATCCACGTGCCCCGGCGTGTCCATCAGGTTGAGCTTGTACGCTTGGCCGTCCTTGGCCCGGTACGTCATCGTTACCGGGTGCGACTTGATGGTGATGCCTCGCTCCTTCTCAAGATCCATCGAGTCCAGATGCTGATCGGTCATCACCCGCTGCTCGATGGTGTGAGTGAACTCGAGCAACCGGTCTGACAAGGTCGTCTTGCCGTGATCGACGTGCGCGATGATGCAAAAATTGCGGGTGTGGCGGTGCGGCATATCAGGCGGCGAGGTCGGCAAATTCGGCGAAGCTGCGCACCGCCCAGGTCTTGTCCGTGCGCCGGGCCAGACCCGCGAGAACCCCGCCAGGCCCGAGTTCCCACAATCCGGTCGCCCCGTTCGCGATCGCGGCGCGGACGCAGTCCTCCCAGAGCACGGGCGAGACGATCTGCCGGACTAGGGCCGCCTTGATCGCCTCGGGATCGGAAATCGCCCGGCCGGTGGTGTTGGTGTAAAGGGAACAGCGCGGCGCTGAGAACGTTTTCGACTCGAGGAACCGAGCGAACGCCTCCCGCGCGGGCTCCATCAGCCGCGAATGGTAGGCCCCGGCGACATTGAGCGGCAGCACCCGCTTCATCCCACGCGCCCGCCCGGCCTCCACGGCCGCGGCCACCCGCTCGCGCTCCCCCGAGATGATGATTTGCCCCGGGGCGTTGAAGTTCGCCGCCTCGATCCCGCAGTCCCGACAGAGTTCGGCCACGCGATCCCTCTCCTCCCCGATCACCGCCGCCATCGCGCCCGCGCTCGCCGCGCACGCCTCTTGCATCAGCCGGCCGCGCTCCGCGACGATCCGCAGGCCAGTGGCGAAATCGAACACTCCCGCGGCCGCGCAGGCCGTGAGTTCGCCCAGGCTTAGCCCCAGCACCGCAGACGGTTCGTCTGCCGGCAGGCGCCCGGCCTCGCGCAGAGCGGCGAGCGTCGCCAGGCCATGCACGTAGAGCGCCGGCTGGCAGACCCGGGTCTCGGTCAGCTCAGCCTCCGGTCCCTCCTCAGAGATGCGCGACAGTTCCCAGCCGAGGATTCCGTCCGCCTCGGCGTAAAGTGCCCGGGAGGCCGCGGATGCAGAGCGCAGGGAACGGCCCATGCCGACCTTCTGCGCTCCCTGTCCGGCGAAGAGAAGTGCCAGTGCCATAATGGGAAGCTGGTCACACAAACGCCCCCGCGGCGTGAATCCAAGCCCGAAAGCGGGTCCGGCGTCCAACCGGGTTCAGCCGCGCACGAAAATTCCGCGGAGATTCATCTCCAACTGCGCCGGATTGGGCGAAAACCGGAGGGCGTCCGCCTTGGTGACCAAGCCTTCCTTCCACAATCGGTACAGATCGCGGTTAAAACTCCAATTCGCCGCGTCGGCACCGCCCTCCAGCAGGGCTTGCACCTTATCCAGATGGCCGTCGGCCAACAGCCCCCGGGCGGTAGCGTCGATGCCGAGCGCCTCGGTCGCCGGAACCCGGCCCCGGCCGTCGCTGCGCGGGAGTAGCTTCTGACAAAAAAGTCCTCGGAGCGCCGCGGCGACGGCCCGCCGCGCGGTCGCGGCCTCCTCCAGCGGGAAGAACTCCACCAGCCGCGCCAGCGCCTGCAGCGCGGTGCCCGCGTGCAGGGTGGTCAAGACGAGATGACCCGTTTCCGCCGCGGTCATCGCCACCTCGAGCGTCTCGCGATCGCGCAACTCCCCGACCAAAATTACATCAGGGCTCTGGCGCAGCACCGCCTACAGGCCTGCGCGGTACGAGGGCACGTCGAGCCCGATTTCTCGCTGCTGCACCACCGCGCGATCGTCCGAGAAGGCGTATTCGATCGGGTCCTCCAGCGTGACGATGTGGCACGGGCGTTGCCGGTTGATGGCATCGATGATCGCCGCCAGCGTCGTGCTCTTGCCGGTGCCGGTGGCGCCGCAGACCAGCACGATCCCGTCCCGGGCCCCGGCGAAGCCGCGCAGGACTGCCTCGGCCCGGCCCAAGCCCAGCCCCTCCAGCTTCGGGACTTCCGCCTTGATGTGGCGGAACACCAAGCTCGTCGTGCCCCGCTGTCGGAAAGCGTTCACCCGGAATCGCTGCGGCCCGGCCGAATAGGCGAAGTCCGCCTGCCCGTCCTCGCTCCACCGCGCCACCAGCGAGGGGGGCGCGGCGTGCCGAACGAAAAACTCGAGTTCCGCGGGAGCGAGCGGCTCCATATCGAACGGGCGCAGTTCCTCCCCCACCCGCACGCACGCGACCCGACCCGACTTAAGGATGACATCGCTGGCGCCCGCGGACACGGATTGGCGCAGCAGATCGAGGATGAGCCCGACGGCGTCGGCGGGAAGGGCGCTGGGGTCGGGCATCGCGAAAAGGAAAGTCGACAGGTTAGGCGCCGCTGCTTTGCTCGCAAGGTTTACTCGCGACGTATGCCCTCCCGACCGCTCACCGGAACCCTGACCGCCCTCGCCACTCCCTTCCGGGACGGCGCCGTTTGCCACGAAGACCTGCGCCGGCTGGTCGAGTTTCAGATCAAAAGCGGCATCAACGGATTGGTCCCGGTCGGCACCACGGGGGAGTCCCCCACCCTGGACTACGACGAGCACATCGAGGTTATCCAGACCGTGATCGCTGCGGCACGCGGGCGCGTTCCCGTGGTCGCGGGTACCGGCTCCAACTCCACCCGGGAGGCCGTGCTGTTCACCCGGCAGGCACACGAGGCGGGATCCGACGCGATGCTCGTCGTGGCACCTTATTACAACAAGCCCAGCCAGGAGGGTCTCTTCCAGCACTTCTGCGCCGTGGCCGACGCCACGGACCGGCCGATTATCCTTTATTCGATCCCCGGCCGCTGCGGCATTGAGATCGGGGTGGACGTGGTCGCGCGCTTGCGCGCCCGTTATCGCCATGTCGCTTGGATCAAGGAAGCCGGCGGCTCAGTCGATCGTGTCGACCAACTGAAGCATGCGCTGGGGCGTGACCTGACAGTCCTCAGCGGCGACGATTCGCTCACCCTGCCCTTCATGGCTGTCGGCGCCGAGGGTGTGGTCTCCGTCGCCTCCAATATCCTCCCCCGGGAGGTTTCTCGACTGGTGCGGCTGGCGGGCGCCAATGACTTTGCGGCCGCCGCCCGGCTGCATCGTAAGCTCTATCCGGCTTTCCGGGCCCTCTTTGTCGAACCTAACCCCGTGCCGGTGAAGCACGCGTTGGCGCGAGCAGGCAAGATCAGCTCGGCCGAGGTACGCTCCCCTCTGTGTCCGCTGAGCCCGGCCTCCGTGCGGGTCGTCGAAGGCGCTTTGGGCGGCTTGGTGCGATTCTCCCGATGACTCCCACCCTGCTCATCAATGGTGCGCGTGGGCGTATGGGCCAGGCGCTGCTGGCCGCGGCCGCCGAGGCGGGGCTCCCGGTCGTCGCAGCCCTTGACGCCGGAGACAACCTCGAGGCCGCGCTGCCGGGCGCCGGGGCCATCATCGATTTCAGCGTCCACGGGGCCACGCGAGGGGTGATCGAGGCCGCCGTCCGGGCGGGCCGCCCGCTAGTCATTGGCACCACTGGGCATTCCGCCACCGAGCGGCGGGAATTGGCCGCGCTGGCCGCGCGCGTCCCCTGCGTCTGGGCCGGTAATTTCTCCGTCGGGGTCAACCTCCTGTTCGCCCTCACGCGTCGAGCGGCCGCGGTGCTGGGGGAGGACTACGATGCTGAGCTGGTCGAGATGCACCACCGTTTCAAGCAGGACGCCCCCAGTGGCACCGCCGCCCGCCTGCTGGAGATCATCTTGGAAGAGCGGGGGCGGGATGAGAACGTTCTCCGGCACGGTCGTCACGGTATCACCGGCGCCCGCCCCGGGGGCGAGGTCGGCGTGCACGCGCTGCGCGGGGGCGATGTGGTCGGTGACCACACGGTGGTCTTTGCGGCCCTCGGCGAGCGCCTGGAACTCGTCCACAAGGCCTCGGACCGGGGCATCTTCGCGCGGGGCGCGATCCGCGCCGCCCGCTGGGTGGTCGCGCAACCGCCGGGCCTCTACGATATGCAGGATGTGCTAGGCTTGAAATGAACCGATGATCTCCTCCCTTGCCGGCACGCTCGCGGCCAGCTCCGCCCTCCGGGCGGAAATCGATGTGCAGGGGGTCACCTACGAGGCGCTCGTGCCCGCCACCACGGCGGAGCGATTGCCCGCACCCGGCGCCAAGGTCCGACTCCATACCTGCGTTGTCTACCGGGAGGACTCCCAGACGCTCTATGGATTCCTCACCCCCGAGGATCGGGATTTCTTCCGGCTGCTAATCGAGCAAGTCTCCGGGGTCGGACCCAAGCTCGCCCTGACTCTCCTCAGCCGGCTTCCCCGCACCAATCTCGAAGCCGCAATCCGCAACGGGGACGTGGCGGTCTTGGCCAAGTGCCAGGGCATCGGCAAGAAGACCGCGGAGCGCCTGGTGCTGGAACTCCGAGGCAAATTGGGATCCTCCGGACCGGGCGAAGGGCCAGCAACATCCGTCGTCAACGCAGCCCCCCCGCGCCAGGATGCCGTCGCGGCCCTTCTGGCTCTTGGATACAAGGTCGAGGAGGCCGAGAAGGCCGTCGCACGCGCCGCCGTCCGGCTCGGACCGGACGCGGCGACGGACGCCCTCGTGCGCCAAGCTCTCGCCGGCTAGGCCCCCGTCACTTCACGAACTTGAAGGCCGCCATTTCCGTGGCTTCCTCCCCCGCCGGGCGTTGGGGGCCAGCCGGAGCCGCCGGCTGGGGTGCAACCACGGCGGGCGAAAGGGGCTGGGCCCCGAGGCGCGACTCCAATGAGACCAACTGGAACTGGCGCATCCAGTTGAACTGATCCTCGTGGACCTTGGGGGCGGAGCCGCTGGCCGGGAAAGCGGACAAAAGCAGGGCGTCGCCACTGAGACCCAACGAGGGCGACCGCCCCGCGGCGACCGCATCTGGCCGGATCGTCTCGGCCGCGAGCCGGTCCTCCTGGCTCGGCCTCTCTGATTCAGCCCGGCGCCCGGCGAACGCCAAAACTAGGACGGCGGCTGCGGCTACCGCGCCGGTCCAGACCCAGCGTGAGCCCCACCATTCGCGGATCACGCCCGGCTCGGATACCGGTTCAGCCGGGGTTCGGTCCGCTCCGAGAGCACCCTCGGCGCTGCCCAACAACCGCACGGCCTGCTGCATCCGGCAGTACTGCAGGTAGGTCCGATGACGACTGGCGTTGGACCGAATCTCCTTTTCCAGCCGATCCGCGTCCGTCGGCGTGATCTCGCGATCCAGATAGAGATTCAACAGTTCAAGGAACTCTCGCTCACTCATGAAAAGTCCTCCCCCAACTGCGCGCGCAGCGCCTCTCGTGCCCGGGCGATCCGGCTCTTCACCGTGCCCACCGAGATCCCGAGGATCTGCGCGATATCCTCATAAGCGAGGTTACGCACGTTCCTCAGCACCAACACTTCCCGATGTTTGCTGGAAAGCCGCTCCATTCCCGCGGCGATCCGGCCGACAAATTCCTCGTTCACGGTGACGTCGTCCGGCGCCTGCACCTCAGCCGGGATCACATCCGCCAGCGTCAGGTCGGTGTCCCCGTTGATCGGCGCGTCGAACGACACCGAGAAATCCCGTTTCCGCCGCCACCAGTACCAGTAGCGATTCCGGGCCAAATTCGTGGCGATCTGGTAGAGCCACGTAGAAAAGGACGAGTCCCCACGGAACTGGGCCAACCCGCGGTGCGCGCGGATGAATGCGTCTTGGGTCACCTCCTCGGCATCCTCCCGGTTGCGCAACAGTTGCAACACCATCGCGTAGATCCGATCCCGATAGCGGGAGACGATCTCCCCGAAGGCGGCCTCATCGCCGCCCCTGAAACGGTCGACCAAAAGGCGGTCGAGGGCTACTTCTTGGGCTTTGGCGGTCATGCGTTCCGCGTCGCTCTGATTCGCCTGTTCGGAAAAAGTTCCCACGGGTCCGGTATTTAGGCGAATAAATCGCCGCGCCGCCGCGGCGTCAACCCAGCCCTGCCCCGAGGGCGAAAAGCCTTGCCACCCCCAGAAGGGGGATCGCAGGGTTCTCCGCCTCGACTGCCGGGTCGATAGCTCAATGGTAGAGCAGCGTCCTTTTAAGTCGTTGGTTCTGGGTTCGAATCCCAGTCGACCCACCAGTCGTTCGTTTTCCCCCACCCTGCTATGAAGCGCCTCGTCATCGTCGAAGACCAGACCGCCATCCGCGAGATGTTGGTCGAGATCCTGCGGCTGGAGCCGGGCTATGAGCTCGTCGGCCAGACCGGTGACGGCCAATCCGCGGTCGACCTGTGCCTAGGCAAGGGCCCCGATATCTGCATCCTCGATGCCAAGGTTTCTGGCTTGAACGGCGTGGAGATCCTGCGCCGGACGAGCCGCCGGCTGCCCCAGATGCGCGTTCTGGTGTTTTCCGCCCACGAGAATCCTGTGCTGGTCCGCGAGATGCTGGAGGCCGGCGCGCACGGGTTCGTCGAGAAGACCGCCGGACTCGCGGAATTCCGCCGCGGACTCGATACCGTCGCTAATGGCGGCAATTACTTCGGCCCCGCCGTGGCCTCCCTCCTGCGGAACGTCGTGGCCAACCCGGCGTCCAGCAACGCCCCGGATTTCCTCACGGACCGCGAGCGCGAGATTCTGCAACTCGTCGCCGAGAGCCACAGCACCAAGGAAATCGCCGCGAAGCTCGGCATTAGCGCAAAGACGGTCGACAACCACCGCACTAACCTGATGCGCAAGCTGGACCTGCACGACGTCGCAAGCCTCACGCGCTATGCCTTCGAGGTAGGGTTGATCGAACCTCGCGTCACGGTCTGAGCAAAAGCCTTGCCCCCCTCCTCAAGCCTCGCTCATTACCGCAGGCAAGCTCACCTTTTCCAATGAACCGTTCCCTCTTCCGTTCCCTCGGCGTCGCCGCAGCCGCGGCGGCCTTCCTCGCCGGCTGCTCAAAGCAGCCGATGCGCCCCAGCCCGGCGTCCACGGTCCTTGGGCCTCAGGGCGGCCCCGGCGCCCCGGTCGATGCAACCTTCGGCCAAGAGACCACCGGGCTGACCGATCGCGGGTCAGATTTCGATCCGAACGGTCATAACCGGACAGCATTGCAGGCTCAGGCGGTGCTCTTCGACTTCGACAAGTCCGACGTGCGCGCCTCCGAGCGGGAGAAGCTCAAGGCAGCGAAGGAGTATCTCGACCAGAACCCGACCCATCGGCTGCTGCTCGAAGGGCACTGCGACTGGCGCGGCACGGCCGAGTACAACCTCGGCCTCGGGGATCGGCGCGCGAATGGCGTCCGCAAGTACCTGCAGTCGATCGGCGTGCCGGCGACCCGGCTCGAGACGCTCTCCAAGGGCAGCCTCGATGCCGCGAAGAATGGCGATGAGGCCGCAATGACCCGGGATCGCCGCGTAGATCTCGTGGTGGTAAATCCGGCGGCGGCGGCCGGCGGTGCTGCCGCCAAGCCCCTCTGATTGCGCAATCAGCTTTCCTCCGGCGCGGACCTCCGTCCGCGCCTTTTTTGTGTCCCGATTTCGGGGGACGCCGCCGGCTTGAGCCTCAGCTGCACGCCTCGGACTTTGCGCTCCGACTCCCATTTTCAGAGGCACCCGCTCCGGGCTCGCCTCATCGCCGCTGCACTCCAAGCGTGCCGCCGCGATGCGTCTCCCCGCCCCCCTCCTCGCCGTCCTCGCTGCGGCGGCGGTCGTTCCGCTGCCTGGCCACCAAGCTCCGCCTGAACCCGAGCGGATCCTGCACCGGATCGCCTTCGGTTCCTGCAACTCTCCCGTCGATGCCACCCCCGTCTGGGAGTCCGTGAACCATCGCCGTCCGGACGCGTGGATCTGGCTCGGGGATACCGTTTACGCCGACTCCCCGGCGCCGGAGGGTCCGACGCCCGCGGCCCGCGCGCGAGTGGCGCTAGACCGCCTGCCGCAGCTTTACGCCCGCCAGCTCGCGCAGCCCGGGTACGCCCTGCTGCGCCAACGCGCCCGCATCCTCGGCACCTGGGACGACCACGACTACGGGATGAACGATCTGGGCGCGGACTGGATCGGCCGCGAGGAGGCCCAGCAGCATTTCCTTGATTTCTACGGAGAGCCCACCGACAGCCCGCGGCGGCGGCGGCCGGGGGTTTACGCGGCCTACCGCTTTGGCCCGCCGGGACGCACCATTCAGGTGATCCTGCTCGACACCCGCTATTTCCGCGCACCGCTCCTCCGCGGCGACAGCCGCGAGGCGGACTGGGTGGATGGCCGTCGTGGACCGTACGTGCCTTCACGCGACCCCAACGCCACCCTGTTGGGGGCAGAGCAGTGGACGTGGCTCGAGGCGTTGCTGCGCGAGCCGGCGGACCTCCGGTTGCTCGTGAGTTCGATCCAAGTGATCCCCGATGACCACCGCTTCGAGAAGTGGGGCAACTTCCCGCAGGAACGCCGGCGACTGCTTCGACTGCTGGCGAACACGGGCGAGGGTGGGGTCGTGATCCTCTCCGGTGACCGTCACGCCGGCGAGCTCAGCCAGTTCGACCCCGCGCGTGAGCCGGACGGGAAGGAACTGGATCCGCGTTACCCGTTGCTCGAACTGACCAGCTCGGCCCTGACCCGCTCCGCCCCCACCACCTTTGGGGGCCAGCTAGCGGCCTCCGCCCCCAAAGCGATGGTGTTCCGCCACGAGCTGAATCGGCATCGGCTGGGGTCATTGCTGCCCTACAATCATTTCGGCCTCATCTCGGTGGATTGGGAGGCGAAGGATGGCCCGGCCGTGACACTCGCGCTCCATCTCGACCACGGTGAGGAGGTCTTGCGCCACCGCGTTCCGCTGGCCTCCCTCCGCCGGGGCGCCCGCTGAGTCGGCCGCTGGGTCCTTTCGCGATTTGACCCCGCCGGGCGGCGGGCGCTGACTGGAATCCAGCAAATGTCCTTGGAGCCCATCAAGTCCGCCCTGCTCGCCTCGTATCGCAGCCACGGGGGCACCAACCACCTCGATGGCGTGCATCTGCCCTCGCAGGAATCGGTCAACCGGCTGGCCGCGGACTGCATGCACCTCCTGTTCCCGGGCTTCTTTGAGGAACGCGCGCTCACCGAAGCCGAGCTACCCGCCCACGTCGAGACCCTGCTGGACCGCATCCAGCGGCGCCTGATCGCCGAAATCGAGAAATGCCTGCGCTTCGCCCACCGGGAGGCACCCGCCGCCGCGGCTGCGGCCCTTACGGAGACCTTCCTGGCCCGGTTGCCCGAGGTGCGGCGCATCGTCGCTACCGATGTGGAGGCGGCCTACGCGGGCGACCCGGCCGCCCGCAGCTTGGAGGAGATCGTCTTGGCGTACCCCTGCGTCCTCGTGATCTCGGTGCAGCGGCTCGCCCACGAGCTTTACCGGCTAGGGGTGCCGCTCCTGCCGCGAATGCTGACGGAATACGCCCACGAACGCACGGGGTGCGACATTCATCCGGGCGCCCAGCTCGGGACCCATTTCTTCATCGACCACGCCACCGGCGTCGTCATCGGCGAGACCGCGACCGTCGGGAATCACGTGAAGCTGTATCAGGGCGTGACCTTGGGGGCCAAGTCCTTCGCCCTCGACCAGGAGGGTAATCCGATTAAGGGCGTCAAACGTCACCCCGACCTAGGGGACCACGTGACCGTCTACGCGCACGCGACGATCCTCGGCGGAGACACCCGAATCGGGGATCACGCCATCATCGGCTCCAATGTCTGGCTCCTGCGCTCGGTGCCCGCCAATTCGGTGGCCACCTTCAAGGGTGACCAACTGGTGGTCCGTTCGCGGCGCCAGCACGAGGCGCTCGAGGGGCGGATTGAGGCGGGCGGCCCCGCGGCCGACTTTTCGATCTGAACCGGGCGATGCCGGTCCCCGCGGGCGGGACCGGCACCAGATCCTCAAAGTCGCGCGAGCGCCTGCTCCAGGTCGTCTTGGATGTCGGCGAAGTCCTCGATGCCGATGGAGAGGCGCACGTAGTCCGGGCCCACCCCGGTGGAGCTTTGTTCCTCGGCGGTGAGCTGGCTGTGCGTGGTGCTGGCAGGATGGATGGCGAGAGACTTGGCGTCGCCGATATTCGCGAGATGGGAGAACAGCTTCAGCCCCTCGATCAGCTTGCGGCCCGCCTCGTAGCCTCCCTTCACCCCAAAGCCGAGCAGGCCCCCGAAGCCACCGCGGAGGTACTTGCAGGCTGCCTCGTGATTCGGGCTGGACTTCAGGCCGGGATAATTGACCCAGGCGACCTTGTCGTGCGCCGCGAGGTACTCCGCCGTCCGCAGGGCATTCGCGCAGGTCCGCTCCATCCGCAGGTGGAGGGTCTCCAGTCCCTGCAGGCCGGTCCAAGCATTGAATGGTGAGATGCACGCGCCGATGTCCCGCAGCAACTGCAGCCGCATCTTGAGGATGTAGGCCAGGTTGGCCCCGCCGGCGGGCGGAAAGGCCTTGAAGGCCTCCCAGTGCACGAGCCCGTGGTAGCTAGGGTCGGGCTGCGTGAAGCCGGGGAACCGGCCATTACCCCAGTTGAAATTACCGCCGTCCACGACCACCCCGCCGATCGAGGTGCCGTGGCCGCCGATGTACTTGGTGGTCGAATGGACGACGACGTTCGCCCCCCACTCGATCGGCTGGTTGAGGTACGGCGACAGCGCAGTGTTGTCGATGATCAGCGGAACCCCGGCCTCGCGAGCGATGGCCGCGACCTCGGCGAACGGGAAGATGTTCAGCGCGGGATTACCGAGGCCCTCACCGTAAAAGGCCTTCGTGTTGGGCCGCAGCGCCCGCCGGAAGGCATCCGGATCCTGCGCGTCCACGAACGACACCTGGATCCCCAGCTTGGGCAGGGTATGATGGAACAGGTTGTAGGTGCCGCCGTAGAGCTGGGACACCGAGACGAGATGATCGCCCGACCCGGCCAGATTCAGGATCGCATCCGTGATGGCGGCCTGCCCAGAGGCGTGCGCGAGGGCCCCCACCCCACCCTCGAGGGCCGCCAATCGCTGCTCGAAGACGTCCGTCGTCGGATTCATAATCCGCGTGTAAATGTTCCCCAGCTCCTTGAGGGCGAAGAGGTTCGCCGCGTGCTCCGTGTCACGGAAGACGTAACTTGTCGTCTGGTACAGCGGAACGGCGCGGGAGCCGGTGGTGGGGTCCGGGGTCTGGCCGGCGTGCAGGGCCTTGGTGGCGAAACGATGGTTCTTCATGGGGGAAACGACTTCCGACGGAAGCGGGCGCCGCGCGCGGGTCAATGCCCAACCCCGGCCGCAAACTCCTTGCCAGCTGGGGAAGGCCCGGCTGGCTTCAGAGTTTCCCCGATGCCCGCCGCCTTCGCCTCCCGCCTCGCCGTCTGCACGTGGTCGCTCCGGCCCCAATCCCCGGAAGACCTGATCGCCGCGTGCGCCGCCACCGGGCTCACCCGACTGCAACTCGCCCTCGACCCGCTCCGCGAGTCCCCCGCGGTCTGGGGTGGGTTTCCGGCGCTCGCGGCGCGCCACGGGCTGCGAATCGTCTCCGGAATGTTCGGCACCATCGGCGAGGACTACAGTACCTTGGAGACCATCCGGCGCACCGGTGGCGTCGTCCCGGACGCGACTTGGGAGCAGAACTGGCGCAATATTCAGGCGGTGGCCGACCTCGCGGCCGAGCTGCGGCTGGGAACCGTCACCTTTCACGCGGGTTTCCTCCCCCACGAGGAGTCTGATCCGGATTTCCCCAAATTGCTGGAGCGCATCGCGCGGATCGCGACGTGCTTCGGCTCCCGCGGCATCCACCTCGGATTCGAGACCGGTCAGGAAACAGCCGATACGCTCGCGGCGTTCCTGCGGCGGCTGAATGATCCCCGGGTGGGGGTGAATTTCGATCCGGCGAATATGATCCTCTACGACAAGGGCGATCCGATCGCCGCCCTGCGCACGCTCGGGCCTTGGCTGAAGCAGTGCCACATCAAGGATGCCCGTCGCACTCGGGTGCCCGGCACTTGGGGCGAAGAGGTGGCCGTCGGCACCGGCGAGGTCGACTGGCCCGCCTTCCTCGCGCAACTCGACGCGCTCGGGTTCCAAGGCGATCTCTGCATCGAGCGCGAGGCCGGGGAGCAGCGGATTGAGGACATCCGCGCGGCTCGGCTGCACTTGGCGCGCCTCACCTCCTGACCCCTCGCCTTATGCTCAACGTTGCTGTCGTCGGTCTGGGCTTTATGGGGGTCACCCACCTTAAGTCCTACCTGCAGGTCCCCGGGGTGCGTATCGCCGCGCTCTGCGGCGGCCGGCGGCCCCCGCCAGCGGACGGGGATTTCGCGGGCGTCACAGGCAACATTCCCGGCTGGCAACCGTTCAAACTCGAGATGGCGGGCGTCCGTATCGCCCGCGACCTGGACGAGGTATTGTCCGATCCGGGCATCGATCTGGTGGACCTTTGCGTCCCCACCCCGGCGCACGTGCCCTTGGCGGTCCGCTCCCTGCGCGCCGGCAAGCACGTGCTCTGCGAGAAGCCCCTTGCCCGGACCTCGGCGCAGGCCCGGGAGCTGGTGGCGGCGGCCGCGGCGGCGCGCGGTCACTTTATGCCGGCAATGTGCCTGCGCTTCTGGCCCGGCTGGGCCTGGCTGCGGGAGGCGGTGAACGACGGGCGCCACGGCGCGATCCGCGCCGCGCGCTTTCGCCGCGTGGGCGAACCGCCCGCTTGGGGCCAGGAGGCCTACTTCGATGGAGCCGCCTCCGGCGGGGCACTCCTAGACCTGCACATCCACGACACCGATTTCGTCCAGTTCCTCTTCGGTCGGCCCCGCTCGGTCTTCTCTCAAGGCTTCAGCCAGTTTAGCGGGGCCATCGATCACGTGGTCACGCAGTATCAGGTGGCCTCCGGAGCCACGGTCAGCGCGGAAGGGAGCTGGATGATGACGCCGGGCCACGGGTTCAATATGGCCTACACCGTGATCTTTGAGCGGGCCACGGCCGACTTTGACCTGAGTCGGGGTCCGGAGGCTCTGCGGCTGTTCGAACCCGGCCGAGCCGGCCGAACCGTGCCCCTAGAGCCCGGCGACGGCTATGTCCAAGAGCTAAGTTATCTCGTGGGTTGCCTGCGCGAGGGACGCGCCCCGGAACGAGTCACCTTGGCGGATGCGCTTTCCGCGGTGGAGATCTGCGAGGCCGAGGAACGTTCGATCCGAAGCGGCCGAGTGGAGCCGGTCTGAACGGCGCCCTCGGACTTAAATGTAATACATCTCGGCGGCTTCGCGCGCGACGAGCTGGTCTAGGGTGGTGGCCCTTAGACGCGCCTCGATCACCGCGCCCAGCTCGGTCCAAACTTGGCGCACGCGCCGGCCGCTGCGCCCCTCGGCCTTGCCGCTCAGCTGCAACGCCTGACCTTCCACGGCCAACAGGATGTCCAGCACCGAAATCTCGGCCGGAGGCCGCGCGAGCGCGTAGCCGCCCTGCACCCCGCGGCGGCTGACGATCAGGCCGGCGTGACGCAGCTTCTGCAGGATCTGCGCCAGGAAGGGCGGCGGAACGGCCTCCACCTCGGCCAGATGCTCCCCGTGGGCCGGAGCGCCGTTGCCGTGGAGCCGGCCGAGTTCGGCCAGTACCCGGCAGGCGTAATCCAGCTGCGCGGAAATCTTCATCCAGCTTCGGGGTTCAGATCTCGTACTCGGCCCCCTCGGGACGGACGGTCTCACTCGAGGCCTGAAGCATCCCGGCCGCCACGGTAGCGTTGGTGCCGGGCTCGATCAAAATGAACGAACCCGTGAGCCGGTTGACGCCGTAGGCATCGTGGAACAACGGCCGCGCCGTGCGCAGCCGGATCTCCCCGATATCGTTCACCGCCAGCTGCGCCGGGGAGGGCTGCACCTCGAGCGTGCCCATATCGAGCCGCGAGACGACCTCGGTGACGACCGCCTGCACGGTGTGGCTCGTATGCTTCAGCAGGTACTTCCGGCCAGCCTGCAGCGGACGCGCGTGCATCCAGCAGACGTTAGCTCGCAAGTCGGTGCCGAAACCGGGCCGTTCCTCCAGCCCGACCAACATACTGCCGCGGCTCACATCGATGTCATCCTCGAGCACCACCGTGACCGATTGCGGGCAAAAGGCTTCCTCCACCGGGCCATCGTAGGTCCAGATCTGCTTCACAGTGGATGGCAGGCCCGCGGGCAGGGCGAGCACTCGTTGCCCGCGGCGCACCACCCCGCCGGCGATCTGGCCGCTGAAGCCGCGGAAATCGTGCAGCGCAGGGTCCTTCGGCGCATTGGGCCGGTTTACCCACTGGATGGGCAGGCGGAACCCGCGGAGATTCCAGTCGCTGGCAATGTGTACGGTCTCCAGGTGGCCGAGCAGGGTCGGGCCGACATACCACGGGGTGTGCGGCGAAGGGTCGACGACGTTGTCCCCGTTTAGCGCGCTCAGGGGGATGAACTTCACGTCCTGGATCGCGAGCCGGGGCAGGAATTCCTCGAACTGCGCGCGGATCTCCCGGAAGCGCTGCTCGCTCCAGCCGACCAGATCCATTTTGTTCACCGCCACCACCAGATGCGGGATGCGTAAGAGGGAGGCGATCGCCGTATGACGCCGGCTTTGCTCGATCACGCCGGCGCGGGCGTCCACCAGCACAATGGACAGGTTGGCCGTCGAGGCCCCCGTGACCATATTCCGGGTGTACTGCACGTGGCCCGGGGTATCAGCGATGATGAACTTCCGCCGGGGCGTCGCGAAGTAGCGGTAGGCCACGTCAATCGTGATGCCCTGCTCGCGCTCGGCGCGGAGGCCATCCGTGAGGTTCGCCAAGTTGATCTGCCCCCCGCCGGTGATGTCGGCGGAACGCTCCAGGGCCTCGATCTGGTCCTCCATCAGCGACTTTGAGTCGTAGAGGAGACGGCCGATCAGGGTAGACTTACCGTCGTCGACGCTGCCGCAGGTGTTGAAGCGCAGGATGTCGACCGGCACGGGCGCGGACGGGGAATCGTTCATAGCAGGGATCACTCAGAAATAGCCCGCCTTCTTGCGGTCCTCCATCGCGGCCTCGGAGGCCTTGTCGTCCGCGCGCGAGCCGCGCTCGGTGACGCGCGCCGCGGCGATTTCCGCGATGATGTCATCCACGGTCGAGGCCGGGGACTCCACACAGCCCGTACTGATGATATCCCCGATGGTGCGCACCCGCACCGTGAGCTCCCGCACGTCCTCGCCGGGTTTGGGCG
>JBILWD010000216.1:0-6591 GCA_044370095.1 Opitutaceae bacterium
CGGAGAGCGCCTCGCCGCCGCGCCGCAGGAAGCAGCGCAGCTCCACGGGTCGCGGCTCCGCTGGCGGCCGCACCAGAAACGCGACGCGCCAGCTGCCGTTGAATCGGTTGCGCTGGACCGTGACGTGGTGCGGCGCGGCGGCGTCACCGACCGTGACCACCGCCTCCACCGGCGCGTCCGCGGTCAGGCCCGCTAGCGCTCCACCCGCGAAGTCCACCACGAAGCGCTCGAAGCCAGGTTCGTGCACGCCCGACTTGCCCCGCCGGGTCGCGACCACGCGCGCGCCGGGGGGGCCGACCCCGTCGAGGATCCAGCGCAGGCGGTACTCCAGAACGAACGGCGTGCCCGGCACCGGCGCGATCTCCGGCACCCAGCAGGCCACCACGTTGTCGTCGAACTCCGTCCGGGTCGGGATCTCGACTAGCCTGACGCCTCCCCTCCCCCAGCGACCCGCCGGCTCGACCCACAGCCCGGGCCGCAGGTGGTACGCGGCCTCGAGATCCTGGTAGTGCTCGAAATCGCGGTCCCGCTGCAGCAGGCCGAAGCCGCGCGGGTCCTCATCGGCGAAGGTCGCGACCGTGAGGCGCGCCGGGTTGGTCAGCGGCCGCCACAGCCACTCCCCCGAACCCCGGTGCAGCAGCAGCCCGTCGGAGTCGTGCACCTCCGGCCGGTAATCCTCCGCCGCCGCCCCGTTGCCCTCGCCGCGCCAGAACATACTCGTGAGCGGCGCCAGGCCCACCACCCCCGGCGCTCGCCGAAAGTGCAGCTCCGCGGTCACCGCCACGACCGTCTCGGCCCCCGGCGTGATCCGGAAGCGGTAGGCGCCGGTCACGCTGTCGCCTTCTAGGAGCGCCAGCACGGTGATCGCGCGGTCGTCCGCCGCCGGCCGCCCGAGCCAGAACTCGCTGAAGCGCGGGAACTCCTCGGGGCGATCCGCTGCGGTATCGAGGGCGAGGCCGCGCGCGGAGAGGCCGTAGGCGGCCCCGGCCGGGAGGAAACGGAAGTAGCTCGCGCCCGCAAAGGAGCCGACCTCCTGGAAAGGTTCCTCCCGCCCGCCGTAGGGATGCATCAGCCGGAAGCCGGCAAACCCCAGCTCCGCGGGAATCTGCCCGGGCTCGACCCCTTGGTAACGGAAAAGTCCGGCGCGGAACGGGATCGGTCGCACCCCACCTGGATGCGTTTCCCAGATCCGCACGGAGCGATCAAAGAGGAAGCCGGGGTGGAGGAATTGCGCCTCGTACGAGGCGCCGTTCCCGGCCCACAGGGACTGCCTGGTGTCGAACTCGATTCGCCGCAGCTGGTCGTAGGAGAGGTTCCGGAGCCAGGCCGGGACCTCGCCGGAGCTGGTCCGCGGCGGCGCCGAGGCCAGCGCGCGCGCCCGTTCCCGCAACGCCGCGAAGTCGGCGACCAAGGGTTCCCCGGAGGCGGCCGCGGGATTGGCCACAAACCCGAGGACCAGCAGGCCCCACGCGCGCACGCGGTTCATCGCTCGAGGAAGTAGCCCCGCTGCCGGTCGGAAACCGGCAGTCCGGCCCGTTCCATCACCTGAAGCAGGTCCTCCCAGATGAGCCGCTTCCGGCGCGGCGTTGGTTCGCGGAGGATGTAGCTTGGATGGTAGGTCACCATCAGCGGGATGCCGCCGAAGTCGTGCCAGCGCCCGCGCACCTCGCCGAGCGTCTTGAACGCGCCCGCGCCCAGCAGACCCTGCGCGGCCGTCGCTCCGAGCGCCACCAGGAAGCGAGGCGCGACCACCTCCACTTGCGCGCGCAGGAACGGCAGACAGTACGCCAACTCACCGGAGGTCGGCGGCCGGTTCCCGACCTGCTCCTGCCCCTTCGCCGTCGGCAGACCCGGACGCCAGTTCATAATATTACCAATGTAAACCTCCTCCCGCGCCACGCCCATCGCGACGATCATCCGCGTGAGCAACTGCCCCGCCGGCCCTACGAAGGGTTCGCCCTGGATCTCCTCCTCCGCCCCGGGCGCCTCGCCGACGAACATCAGGGCCGCGTCCAGCGACCCCACCCCGAGCACAACGCGTTTGCCCGGCCGCAAGTGCGCCCGGCAGTTCTGGTCTCCCTCGACCAGTGCCTTCAGCGCGGCCCAGCGCTCCGCCTTCGTCCCGGCCGGCAGCCGCACCTCCGGCGGCGTCCGCAACGGCTCCGAGACCGCCGCCGCCGCGGGCCGGACCACCTCCCGGGGCTTGACTGCCGTCGGCGCCGCGGGCGCCGCGGCGGGGATGACGGGGGCGGTTTTCGGAGCCGTTGGTTCCACCGCGTTCTCCGCGGAAGTCGCCGCCGCGCGCCGGCCCACCACGCGCCGCAGCCGCTCGAGGGTCTCGTCCGCCACCGGCACGGTCGTCACGCCCGCCAGCTTCAGCCGCCGCAGCTCCTCCGTGATCGCAGTGAGGGATTCGCGCATTGCCGGCTCAGGTTCCGCGCGCCCGGAGCAGCCGCGCGACGTGCTTCGCCAACAGGTCAAACTCGAGATTCACGGTGTCCCCTGCGCGACGTTCCCGCAGGTTCGTGACCGCGAGCGTGTGCGGGATCAGCCAGACGGCGAGCTGGGCCGGGCCGCACTCCGCGACCGTGAGGGAGATGCCGTCGATCGCGATGCAGCCCTTCGGCACCACCAGTTCGCCGAACTCCGCCGGAAAACCGACCCGCAGGTAATGGTCCGCGCCCCGCGGCTCGAACGCCTCGACCCGCCCCGGCACGTCGATGTGCCCGGTGACAAAGTGCCCGCCCACCTTGCCGTCGAAACGCAGGCTCCGCTCGAGGTTCACCGCCGCGCCCGGCGCGAGCGTGCGGAAACTGGTCAGCCGACGGGTCTCCTCCAACACGTCGAAGCGCAGGCCAGCGGCGTCGAACTCGGCCACCGTGAGGCAGCAGCCGTTAACCGCGATGCTGTCGCCAAGCGCCACCCCGGACAGCACGGCCCGCGCCGCGACCCGCAGGGACCATCCCCGCGGAGTCGGCGCGAACTCCGCGACCGTGCCCGCTTCCTCGACTATGCCCGTGAACATCGCGTCGAGGGAAAACGTGATTGCCCGTTCCGCCAAGCCGCAAAGCGCCAGCGCGGGGCGAGCTCAAAACTCCCAGGTCACGCCCGCGCTGGGCAGGAACGGCAGCTGCTCGCGCGCCTCCCGGCGCACGGTTACCTCGTTGCCTGTGACGCTCACCTTCCGGTCGTAGCCGAGGAGGTTCAGGCGGTCGTAGGCGTTGAAGACATCGAGATGCACCCGCAGTTCTCCGGTCCGCAGGGGGATCCGTCGCGTCGCGCGGAGATCCAGCCGGTGGTAGGTGGGCAGCCGCAGCCCGAACGCGGGACCGTTCGCGGACACGAGCAGCCGACGCCCGTTATTCAACGGGGCAAGCGCGTAGGTCACGTCGGTCGTCGGCCAGCCGGTGTGGAAATGCCACGCCGCGCTGAAGGTCCAGCGCGGGTTCGGCGCGTACGTCACATCCCCGTACGCCGCGTGGCGCTGGTCCCGCGCGCGCGGCACCCAGCGGCCCGCGATCCGCTCCTCGGTCCGGGCCCAGGCATAACTCGCATTCCATTGCCACGGACCCCGGGCGCGGCCCGCCAACAGCAGCTCCAAGCCCCGTGCCCGGCCGCGGTCCGGATCCAACCGCGACCGGTCGGCCTGCGCCTCCGGAAACAGGTCATAGGCATTGTCCAAATTCACCCACCGCGGCCGCAGGTTGCGCGACGCGCGCTCGTAGGCCTCCACCCGCAGGGCCGTGCCGGCCCCGAGGCGCGTCTCCACGCCCAGCACCCGGTGCTCCGCCCGCTCGGGCGCGGAAAGGCGGCGCTCCCCATCGGCCACGGACAGCTCGTGCAGGCCCTGCGCCTGCGCGTGCCGCCCCCACGCCGCGCGCCAGGTCAATGCACCCGTCACCCAAGCCACATTGAGTCGCGGGCCCCACTCGCATTCCGAGGTACCCGGCGCCCGGTCAAAGCGGACGCCCGGCTCTAGGATGAGGTTCCCCGGCAGCACCGTCCGCCCCGCCACGAACGCACCGCCGCCGGTGCCGCGCGGGGCGAGGTCCGCCCGCACCGTGTTCGTCCGCGCCACCTGCACGCCGTTCAGCACCGCCGTCCGCTGCTGCGTTAGCGCATAATCATAATCCGCCGCCGCCCGCCGCACCTCCCCACCCGCCCGCACACGCCAAGCGTCCCCGACCGCGCGCGACCATTCCGAGCGCAGGTGCGCCACCCCGAGCTCGCGCCGATCCCGGAGGCTGAAGGGAAACCCATCAAGGCGCCCGGAGCCGAGGCGGTTCCACGCGAGGGCCGACCAGGACGCGACGGTCTCCGCGTTCCAACCCGCGCGCTCCGCCACCCGCCAACGCAACCACGCGGCCGTCGTGTCGTAGCTGCTCCGCAGCGACGGGGAATTGACCCGCGCGTACCACAGGTCGTCGCCCGCGTGCAGGGCGTGTACGGAAAGCGTCTGGCCCGGCGCGACCGCGAACTCCACCTTGGCGAGACCGTCGTAATACCGCGGGGAGACATCGTCATCCCGTCCCGCCGCGCGCAGGGCCACGTCCGGGTATCCCCGCCGCCCCGAGACGAGGTAACGGGCACCTCCTGGCAGGGTTCCTTCGCGCCGCAGGCCGAGGCCGGTGAGGCTCAGGTCGACCGCGGAACGCGTCCGCGCCTCGCTCCGGGTCTCGAGGGTCAGCACGCCGGCAAGCCGGTCCCCGTGCTCCGCGCCAAAGCCGCCCGTGGCGAGCTCCAGCCAGCCGATCACGGCAGGATCGACGATGGAGAGCGCGCCACCGACGTCCTTGAGGTGGAACGGCTCGATCAGATCGAGGCCATCCAGCCGACCGCGCACCTCGGACTGCGGCGCGCCGCGCACCCAGAACTGGGCGGAGATGTCATCGGCGGCGAGGCCCGGCAGGCGGGCGATGGAGCGGTACAAATCCTGCCCGACTTGGGGGAGCGTTTCGAGCTGGCGTCCGGTCATCGCGGCCGCGGAGCCCACGGCCTGGTCAGCGACCCCGAAGCGGCTGGGCGTGACCACCACCTCCGCGAGTCGCACCGCCGGTTCGGCGGCGGCGGGCGCAGCGGCCGGCAGGGCACGCGAGGAAGAGAGAACCAACCAGAGGAGCAGCAGCGGCGTCGGGCGCATCGGGGGCCAAGCTGCGGCGCGGCCCGGCGAAGGCAAACGCGCATCGGGCTTGCGGCGACGTCGCCCCGCGCCAGCTTTCCGCCGACCACCACCCCGATGCGTTCCCTGTTTCCCCTCGCGCTCGCCCTCCTCCCCTCCGCATTCGCCGCCGAGCCCGGCGCGCTGCGTTCCGCTCTCACCCATCACGCGTCCTTCGACCGCGGCTTCGACGCCGACTTTTCGCGCGGCGATCCGAAGCTCCATTTTTCCGGCGGGCCCAAAGACTCGCCACCCGGACCGGGCGAGCACATCCGGCTCGCCCCCGGCGCCGGCCGCTTCGGCGGCGCGCTGCGGGTCACCCGCAAGAACCCCGTGCGGCCCTACTACCACCAGCAGGGCGTGCTCGACTACCGGGCGGGCAGCTGGAGCGGCAGCGTCTCGGTCTGGCTGCGGATCTCGCCCGACGAGGACCTCGAGCCCGGCTACTGCGACCCGGTGCAGATCGTCGGCGGCGACAGCAAGCGGGGTTTTATGTTTCTGGAATGGTCGAAGGATGAGACGCCGCGGCTGTTCCGCTACGCGATCCGCCCGCGGCTCGAATTGTGGAACCCGCAGAACGTGGACTGGGCCAAGCTCACCGACGCGCAGCGCCCGATGGTGCAGGTGGCGCGGGCGCCGTTCGCGCGGACCCGCTGGACGCACGTCGTCTTCACGTGGGACCGGCTGAACGAGGGCAAGGCGGGCTCCGGCCGGCTTTACCTCGACGGCGAGCCGCAGGGCGCGATCACGGGCTGGCAACTAGACCTCGGCTGGGATCCAGCGCAGGTGCGGCTGGTTCTCGCCGCGGCCTACGTCGGGGACTTCGACGACCTCGCGGTCTTCAACCGGGAACTCACGCCCGCGGAGGTGCGTGCGGTGATGGCTCTGCCCACGGGCATCTCCGGCCTGCGCTGAGGGCACCGGCCGCGCTCAGGCAGCCGGAACTTCCCAGCCCGGCCGGTAAGCCTTGGTCAGCAGGGCGTCCGCCGCCGGCTGGTCCCGGAAGCGGAACGCGGCGCTGTCCCAGTGCAGGGTGCCCGCCTTGACGTCGGTCTGGCGGTTGCCCCGCGTGATGGTTTGCCGGCGCGACAGCCGCGTCGCGATGTTGCCGAGCTGCACCGTCTCCGCGAGGAACGCGGCGTAGTGGAAGCCCCCGCTAGTGCGCCCACCCGAGCGGATGGCGTCGATCCAGCTGTGGTGGTGGTGCACCGCCTTGACGTCCTTCGGATAGGTGAAGCCGGGAAAGTTCTCCTCGGGATAAAGCCGTGGTCCGCCGACGTGCGGGAGGACCATATTGCCCTTCTCTCCGATGAACAGGGAGCCGCTATTCGGCAGCTCAAGGCGGTCCGGAATCTGCGCGAGTTTCCGCGCCGGCCGTATGCCGCCGTCGGTCCACTTGACCGGCAGGGTCGGTCCCGCGGTGAACTCCGTCC
>JBILWD010000217.1:0-6555 GCA_044370095.1 Opitutaceae bacterium
CCGCCGGGCCGGATCTTCCGGGTGACGCTCCTGCCGAACGCGATCGTCGCGGCCGTGTATGCCCTCGCGGCGGATGATTCCCTGCCCACCGCGGCCCTCACCCTCGCCCTCACCACCCTCGCCTCCTGGCTCTATTGGCGCTGGTCGCAACGCGTCCGCTGAGGCCGGCGTGACCCACCGCGGCGAATCCCTTTACCCTCCCGTCCCCGATTCTTCTATGACCACTTCCCGTCCCCTTGGCGTCGGTTTTGTCGGCAGCGGCTTTATGACCCGCTTTCACCTCCAATCGTGGGTCGCGGTGCGCCACGCCGATGTGCGCGGCATCTGGAGCCCGCACCCCGAGCGCGCCGGCGAGGCCGCGGCCCTCGCGCGCCGCCTCGGCTTGGGCGATACGCGCGTGCACCGCTCAATCACCGAGATGGTCGAGGATCCGGCGATCGATGCGATCTGGCTCTGTGGTCCCAACCACCGGCGCGTGGAGAACTTGGAGGAGATCGTTGCCGCCTTGGCCGCCGGCCGGGGTCGCCTGGTGGGGATCGCCTGCGAGAAACCCCTCGCCCGTAACGCGGCCGAGGCCCGACGCTGCCTCGAACTGATCCGCCAAGCCGGGGTGCTGCACGGTTATTTGGAGGACCAGCTGTTTATCCCCGCCTTGGTCAAGGGCCGGTCCCTCGCCTGGGCCCGTGGCGCGGCGCTCAGCGGCCGGCCTTACCTCGCCCGCGCCGCCGAGGAACACAGCGGCCCGCACGCCCCCTGGTTCTGGCAAGGGGACCTACAGGGCGGCGGAGTCCTCAACGATATGATGTGCCACAGCGTCGAGGTCGCGCGACATCTGCTCACCGACCCCGCCAAGCCCCGCGCCAGCATCCGGCCGGTGCGCGTTACCGGCCACATCCACAGCTTGAAGTGGTCGCGCCCCGAAAACGCGCGCCAGCTGCGCGAGCGGATGGGCCCGGCCGTCGACTACACGCGGCGGCCCTCGGAGGACTTCGCCCGGGCCACGATCGAGTACGCCGACGAGACCGGCCGCCCGCTGATCGCGGAGGTCACGACCTCGTGGGGCTTCGTCGGCCCCGGCCTGCGGCTGAGCACCGAGCTGCTCGGGCCCGAATACTCGTTCTCGTACAATTCACTGCAGGCCGGCGCCCAGCTGTTCCTCAGCCGGCAGGTCACCGGTGCCGCGGGCGAGGACCTGGTGGAGAAGCAGAACGCCGAACAGGGCTCGATGCCGCTGCTGGGCAACGAGGCCGCCGAATACGGCTACGAGAACGAGAACCGCCACTTCACCGAATGCTTCCGCGCCGGGCGTCAACCTGAACTGGGTTTCGAGGCCGGAGTCGAGGTGGTCGAACTGCTGATGACCGCCTACCTCAGCGCGGAGCAGGGCCGCACGCTCGAGTTCCCGCCGGAGGGCATCGAACGCTTCGTGCCCGCCGTCGCCCAAGGCACCTGGCGGCCTTGAGACCGGCGCGGGCCCCCGCTCGCGGGCGAACGCAACCGGCCGCACGGCGTCACCGTGCCCGCGGACGGATCTCCTCACCTCACGGACCGCTTACAACCCCCGGATCCTGCGGCTGGTGCGGGGCTACGAGGACTGTAGCGACACTGGAAGCACACTGGAGGCAGACTGCAGGCACGCCGGGGCGGGGCGCGGTGTTCTCCCGGACGTAACGGGGGCCGGGCCAGCGGGGAATTTGCCCTCCGTGGGCTAAACCCGCGTGGTCGGCACGCCCGCGTAACTGCCTCCGGGGAGGAGCCGCTCCTCCTTCATCACGACGCTGTTCGCCTCCACCCGCGCCCCGGCCCCGATCTCGGAACCATACAGCAGCATCGCGTTGCGCCCGATGGTCGCCCCGGCGGCGATGCGGACGTGGTCCATTTTTAGCACCCGATCTTCGAACGTGTGCGCTTGGAACAAGCCGTCGACCGCCGCGCCGTCCCCAATCTCGACCAGATCCGGATCCGGCAGATCGTCGCCAAACCCGCCGCCCAAGAGGGTGCCGCGGCCAATCCGCGCCCCAGCGGCCCGCAGGAGGTGCGCGAGCCACGGGGTCCCGTCGAGCCAGCCGGCCAGTTCGGCGGCGAGGACGTTCCAGGCGACGCAGTGGAAGTCCCAGCGGCTCGCCCAGCCGGACCACAGGGGGTGCGCCGCCGGCTGCACGCGGCCCAGCAGCAGCCACTTGAGGGCGACCGCGGCCGCGGCCGGGGCCACGAGCAGCAGCGTGGCGTTCGCCAACGGCAGCAGCACAGCCACGGCGAGCAGCGGCGGGGCGACCGCGACCACGTGGGTCACGAGCGGCAGCCAGAGCGCGAGCAGCAGCGCCGCCACCCCGGGCAACGCGAAGCGGAGAAGTTCCCAGCCGACGCGGAGCAAGCGGCGCGGGGCGCTCGGCCGATGCGTGAGGCCGGCGGCGAAGCGGGTCTCCGCCCGCCGCGGGAGGGCGAAGGGCGGATGGCCGAACCACGATGAGCCGGCGGGGAACGCCGCCTCGCCCACGGTGGCCACCCCAAGCAAGATGCCGTCCGGCAACCGCACTCCGGCGGGGATCACGGCCCCGTTACCCACGAAGCTGTCTGCGCCCAGGCGGACGGGCGCGAGGGTGAGCGTGCCGCGGTGGAGCCGGGGACCGCCGAGGTAGATGCCATCGGCACAGAAGGTGCGGTCGCCAATCGCCGTCAGCTCCGGCACGCAGTCGATCAGGCTGCTCACCTCGCACCCGGCGCCCACCTGCATCCCGGCCAGCCGGAGCCATCCCGGCCATAACCGCGTGCCGTAGAGCCAGCGGCTCGCCGCGTCGACCACGCCCACCTTGAGCGAGACCCGAATCGCCACTCCGCTCCAGCAGGAGTGGACGCCGGAGGGCAGGCGGCCGAGCAGACGGCAGGCGAGCGCCCCGGCGAGCAGCCACAGCGGCACGGCGAGTAGGGTTAGACCAGCGGCCGCGCCCAGAATACCGGGGGAAAACGCCGGCGCCGACAGCCACTCGCTCAGGGCAGCTGCATCGACGCCCGTGGCCGAAGCCGCCGCGAGGGCGGCCAACTCGGCGGGTACCCACAGCGCCGCGGTGAGCGCGAGCCGCGCCAGCACCAGCAGCACGGCGTGGATTCCCGGGGCGAACCCATCCGCCGGGAGCTCTGGGGCGGGCGGAGCCTGACCGGCCGGGCGGGCAGGCACCCCATCCCAACGTGCACCGGCGGGCACCGTGGCGGCCGGAGCCACGGCGGACCGCGCGGTCAGGAACGCGTTGGCCCCCACCCTCGCCCCACCGCTGACGTGAGTGTGGGTCTCCAAGGTGCTACCAGCCTCCAGCGTCACCCCCGCGAGCACGATCTCGCCCGCCTCGAGCCGGACCAGTTCAAGGACCGCGTCGCGACCCACGGTGACGCCATCGCCAATCGCGAGCCGGTCCCAGCCGCCGCGGGTGAAGTCGGCCCCGTGGTGCAGGCGCACGCCCTCGCCGATCCGGGCGCCGAGGGCGCGCAGGGCAGCATTCTGCAGCTCCGTGCCCTCGAGGAGGCGCCACGGAATCGCGTGCGCCGCCCGCTGCAGCAGCCAGAGCCGGGCGTGGGCGGCGCTCCCGAGGGGGATGCGGCCCGGCGCGAGGTCGGCGCGAAACCGACGCTGCAGCCAGCCGGTGAACGCGACCGCGGCCACCCCTTGCAGCGTGAGGGCCACGAGGACCGCCGGTGGCCCCAGCAGCAGGAGTACGGCGGGACTCCAGCCGTCCAACGCCGCCGGCAGCACCCCGGCGAAGACGGCATAGGTGACCGCCGCTCCCGAGATCAGGCCGGCCGCGAGCGCCGTGGCTTGGACGCGCGCAAACGGAGCGCGCCCGTTCGCTCCCGCGGGAGTAACGGGCGCGGTCGGCGTGGCCGCCGGGGCGGGTGCCCGGGGGACGCGCGCCGCGAGGGCCTCGACCGTGCGCGCCTCGTAGATATCGCGCACGCTGACCCACGCCGTCTCCGGATCCTCGCGGAGCCGGGTGACCAGTTGCGCCGCCGTCAGCGAGTCGCCCCCGAGGTCGCGGAAAAAGTCCGCCGCCGGATCCACCGCGTGCGGCAACCCTAGCACCTCCGTGCAGGCGGCCCGCAACGCGCGTTCGAGCGGCGTGTCGGGCTCCTCGCGGGCCGCGGTGACCGGGGCGGGAGCCGCCGCCGCGACCTGCGCGGCCAGCGCGGTGCGGTCGAGTTTGCCACTGACCGCCGTGGGCAGTCGCTCCAGCACGGCCAGCTGGGCTGGAACCATATAATCCGGGAGCGTCTCCGCCAACGCCGCGCGGAGGTCCGCCAGCGCGGGCGGGAGCCGCGGATCGGTGGCCACGACCCCGGCGACGAGCGTCTGCACCCCGTGGGGAGAATGGACGGCGCAGCCGGCGGCGCGGACCCCGGGCAGCGCGCCGAGGCGGGCCTCGATCTCGGCGAGTTCCACCCGGTAACCGCGGAGTTTCACCTGCGCGTCGATGCGCCCGAGGAAGAAATGGCGGCCGGTGGCATCGCGGCGCACGAGGTCGCCCGTGCGGTAAATCCGGCCGAGGCGCGGGTGCACCGGGAAACGTTCCGCGGTAAGCTCGGGACGCTGCCAGTAGCCGCGCGCGAGCCCGGCCCCGCCGAGGCAAAGTTCGCCGGGCTCGCCTCCCGGCACCTCTGCTCCCGCGGCATCGAGGATCCACGCGCTGGCGCCGCGCACAGGGCGGCCGATGCCGACCGGCTCCCCGGGCACGACGGCTTCGCGCAGGCAGGTGACCGTGCATTCGGTGGGCCCGTAGTCGTTGATCAGGGTGCGGCCGCGAGCCCAGCGGGCGGCGAGTTCCGGGGGCAGCGCCTCGCCCCCGACAAAGATCATCCGCAGGCCGGGCAAGGCGCGGGCGGGGTCGGTACAGCCGGTGGCCCGGAGCAGCGTGGGCGGCGGGCAGAAGACCGTGATGCGCTCGCGCTGGAGCCAGTCGATCAGGTCGGGGCCGAGGCGCACCGTGGCGTCGTCCATGGGGACCAGCGTCGCGCCGGCGGCGAGGGCGAACCAGATCTCCTCGACCGAAGAGTCATAGGCGACGGAAGAGTTCTGCGCGACGCGGTCGGCGGGGCCAATCCCCCAGCGCGCGAGGTCATCGGCGACCAGGTTGGCGACGCTGCGGTGCTCGATCATCACGGCCTTGGGCCGGCCGGTGGTCCCGGAGGTGTAGATCAGGTAGGCGAGCCGCTCGGGCCGCACCGCGGGCAAGGGGTCAGGCCGTGAATCGCTACTCGCCTCCCCCGGAACGGGTGCCGGACCCGGCGGCGGTAGCGATTCACGGCCTGACCCCTTAAGCCCCGAGGCCGACCCCTTAAGCCCCGAGGCCACGAGCGCCTGCACGTCGAGGGCAAGGGGGCCGGCCCCGATCGGACGCAGGCGAGCGGCGCCGGCGGGATTGGTAAGGACCGCGACCGCGGCGGAATCGGCCAGCAGCTCGGCGAGGCGGGCGTCGGGGAAGGAAGGGTCTAGGCAGGTGTAGGCGGCGCCGGCCTTGAGGGTGCCGAGCTGAGCGGCGTAGAGGTCCCAGTGGTTGCGTGGAAGGAGGATCGCGACCACTGCCTCACCTCGCACGGATCCGCGCAGGGCAGCGGCGACCGCGTCGGCCGCAGCGTCGAGTTCCGCGTACGTGAGCGTGACGCGCGCGGGCCGGTCGGGACCGGGCGGCACATCGATGGCGACCTGCCCGGGCCAGCGCCGGGCGGCGCGCTCGAGGAAGGCGTGCAGCAGGGCCGGTTCGCCCTCGACCCCGGGCGGGAGCGGAGCGGCAGCGGTGAGCGGGGTCATCGGGACGGGGGAACAGGCGTCAGGCGCCCGGGGGGAACCTCCACGAGAGGCGATCCGCGAGGGGAAGACCACGCCAAATTCCCCACGGCGGCGCAGCGGGCGGTTGGCGCGCGCCGGTCAGTCGCCGCGCAGGTCGTAGCACAGGAGCCGGGGCGGCGTGCCGGCGACGGCGTCACGGGTGTTCTGGCAAATGTACAGCAGGCCGCGGCTCAGCACCGGAGGGGTCCAGGTCTCCGTCGCCGCGAACAGCCACGCTCGCTCCCGTACCCGAAGCCCCGCCCGCGAAACCTCGAGCCGCGCCAGATGGCCGAACTCGCCCAACGCCAGCACCTGCCCGTCCGCCACCAGCAGCGAGGCGCGAAACAGGCCCGTCCGGATCTCCCGCGGGCCACGCGGCTCCGCCACGGTCTCCGTCCAGAGCGGCTGCTCCCGCCACACTTCGCGTCCCGTCGCCACCTCCACGGCCACGAATTCCGCGTCCTGCGGCCCGTGCCCGGCCACGCCGTAAAGCAGGTCGCCCAGCCGTACCGCGGACATAAAATGCACCCCGAAGGTCGGATTCGTCCACACCGCCGTGGCGCCGCCGCCGGCCGCCGGCGCCACGAGTGCGCCACCCGTACCGTAGCACTCCGAGATGAAGACGCCCTCGGCCAACACCACGGGCGCCGCCGCGTTGACCGACTCGTAGCGCGTGCCGCGCCAAGGGAAACGGGCGTCGACTGCGCCGGTCGCGGGATCCAGCACCAACAGGCCCCCGGTCG
>JBILWD010000219.1:0-6542 GCA_044370095.1 Opitutaceae bacterium
TGATAACTACTACGAGACCCACCTCAGCCTCGCGCTCTGCGTGGCACTGTTGCTGGTCCTCACTGTACGCGACCGGACGGCGCTCTCCCCGGCCCGCTGGCGGATTCTGGGCGTACTGCTGGCCCTGTTGGGCGCCGGTGGCATTTCCCGCCTCACCTCCGGCGGCCAGTGGCTGCGGACCGAGTTCGGCACCGTCGGCTGGCTGGCGCGGGCGTGGGAGTTCCTCAGCCTGCGCCCCTGGCTGCCTTGGGCGGTGGTGGTGCTCGCCGGCCTGTTCCTCATCTGGCGGGAGCGGCGCGCCGCGGTCAACTGGCACCGCCTGACCGCCGGGCTGCTGGGCGCGGGTCTGGTCGCCCTGGTCACGGTGCTCGGCCTGCAGATTCATAGCACTCGCCAGGGCGCTTTGGTGAGCGGGCGCAACTTCTACGGGGTCCTTTCGGTCTTCGAATACGAGCGGGGCAACCCCCAATCCCACCACCTGCTCCTCCAGCACGGGCGCATCACCCACGGGTTCCAGTTCGTCGATGACGCGCGCGCCCCGATGATCACCTCCTACTTCGGACCCTCCTCGGGCATTGGCCGCGCGTTCCGGGAACTCGAAGGGCGCAAAGAACGCCGGATCGCGATTTTGGGCCTCGGGGTCGGCACCCTCGCCGCCTACGGGCGCGCGGGCGACACGGTGCGGATCTACGAGATCAACCCGCAGGTGGTCGATATCGCGCGCCGGCCCTTCCGTTACCTCGAGCTCTGTCCGGCGAAGGTCGAACTGGTGATGGGCGACGCCCGCCTCTCGATGGAGAACGAGCCTCCGCAGGCCTACGATGTCCTCATTATGGACGCCTTTAGCAGCGACGCGGTCCCGGTCCATCTGCTGACCCGCGAGGCCTTCGCGATCTACCAACGCCACCTGAAGCCGGATGGGGTGATCTTGGTGAACATCTCCAACCGCTACCTCGACCTGCGTCCGGTGGTCGAAAACGCGGCCCGCGAGTTCGGGTATGAGTCGCTGCATTTCGACAGCGAGGACGGGATGGCCGAGGACTTGGAGGGTGGCTGGTGGTACTATGCGGCCTCTTGGATGGTCCTGAGCAAGGACCAGGCCCTGATGAACCGGGAAAGCCTACGCCGTGCCGCGAGCGCCCCGGTGCCGCCCCGGAAGGATATCGCCCTCTGGACGGATGATTACAGCAGTATGTTCCGGATCCTGAAGTAGGTCACCGCCCCCACCGACGCGCTGGTGGGGCTAAAAAAGCCCCGCCCGAAACGGGCGGGACGGGGAGGGGAGCGACGCCCGGTGATCAGGCGGTCGTGATCCGTCGCTTGGCGTGATCGTACAGCGTCTTCTTGCCCGTGTCGTAGGAGATGACCGCCATCAGGACGGCGACCGCGTGCTGGTAGCCCGCGTCGATGTCCGCGTGTGGGGTCTTGTTGTCCCGCATACACTGCAGCCAATTGAGGAAGTGGTCCGGGCGCTCGATCGGCGTGACCTCCTGCTTACCCCGGATCTTACCGTCGCGCTTCGGGCCGCCCTCCGCGCTGTAAGTCGGGACATTCCAGTTACCCACGTCGAGCGTACCCTTGTCGCCGAAGAACTTCCGCAGGTTGCCGGAGCTGTTGCCGAAGTTGTTCGAACTGGTGACCATCATCCCCTCCGGATACATCCACGTCGCCATCACGTTGTCGGGGGTGGTGAAGCGGTTCTCGTCCTTCCAATAAGTGACGCCGCCGATGCACATACAGGACTCCGGGAAGCCGCAGGCCGTCACGTAGTGCATTAGGTCGAGGAAGTGGGCGCCCCACTGGGGCACGGGGCCCTGGCAGAACTCGTAATAGCCGTACCAAGCCGCGTATTGGCGGGCATCGAAGGCGCGTGCCTTCCGGTCGTTGAGAAACTCCTTCCAGTCGACGTCCGCCTCCTTCACGTCTCGGCCGAGGTAAGAGTACCAGTAGGGCTTCTCCGAGTTGCGGGTTTCGTCGACGCGCGTGATCTTGCCGAGGAGGCCGCTCTTCACGAGCTCGCGGGCGCCGGCGACGCCGGGGATGCTGCGGAGCTGCGTGCCCACTTGGATGATGGACCCGCGGGCCTGGGCGGCCTTGGCGGCATCGTACGAGCGCACCAGCTTGTCGAACTCAGTCGCGAGTGGCTTCTCGACGTAGATGTGCTTGTTCGCCTTGGCCGCGGCCTCGAGGTGCAGGGTGTGAAGATGATCGGGCGAGGCGATCATCACGGCGTCGACATCCTTCATCTCCAAGACCTCGCGGTAGGAGACGCACATCTTCGCGTCGCTGCCGAAGGCCTCCTTGGCCTTCGCTTGGGCCTTCTCGCGGGCCACGCGCCAAGGGTCGGAGACGGCCACGACCTCGATGTTGGTGGCCTGCGCGTGCTTGCCGATACCGGCCATATGGGCGCCGATGCCGCGGCTGCCGCAGCCGATCTGGGCGATGCGGATGCGGCTGTTGGCTCCGATGGAACGGGCGCGCTCAGCCGCGCTCAGGAAGCGGGGCGTCGCGGTGGCGGCGGCGAGGCCGGCGGAGGCTTTCAGGAAGCTCCGGCGGACGAGGGGGGAGGCGGGGGTATCCATATCAAATCGGCGGGTTACGGGTTTCAGAGGGCGATGATGCGGTCCATTTGGGCCGCGAGTTGGGCGAACCATTCGGGATCGGACAAGCCCGGCGTGCGCCGTTGCTCGGAAGTAATCCAGCCCGCATAGCGGACCGCATCCAGCGCCGCGACCACCGCGGGCCAGTTGCTGTCCCCCTTGTGGAGCTCGATGTCAAAGCCGGCGCGCGGGCCCTTCTCGTCCCGGAGCTTCCGGCTGTATTCCTTCACGTGGACCTTGGCGATGCGGGGGCCCAGCGTGCGGATCCACTGGTCGGGCCAGCCGTAGTCGACGACGTTGCCGACATCGAAGTACCAGCGGACCCAGGGTGACTGGAACTGGTCGACGTAGGCGGCCGCCTCGCGGGGGCTGAGCAGGAACTTGTTCCAGACGTTCTCGATCGCGATCGCCACCTGCAGCTCCGCCGCCAAGGGCAGGGCCTGGCGGATCTCGGCGATCGAGCGGTCCCACGCCTGATCATACGAGATCTCCTGGTTCACCACGCCGGGGACCAGCAGCACCGCGTCCGCGCCGTAGGCCTTCGCGTCCCGCAGGCCCTGCCGGAGGCCGTCCAAGCCGGTCTGGCGGACGGCGGGGTCGGGGGAGGAGAGGGGATGTGACCAATGGGTGGCGATGACCACGCTGTGCACCGCCAAACCGGCGGCGTCACGGGCGGCGAGCACCTCGGACTGATTCATCCCGCCGTTCACCTCGACCCCGGCGAAACCGGCGGTCTTCAGCTGCTGGAAGGTCTCGGCGAGGCTGGTGCCGCCCCCCTTCTTCGGGTCCCGGCGGGGTCCCGCGCCGTACATATAGCCCTTGCGGAGGGCGCGCTTGGCGGGCGGCGTGCCGGCGACCGCGGAGGCGGTGAGGGCTGGCAGGGCGGCGGCGGCGGTGGCGGCCTGGAGGAAGGCGCGGCGTTGCATCGTTAGAGCTTCCGGATGGAGAGGTCCTTGAAGGCGACCGGATCGGTGTGGCCGGCGAGGCCGAAGTACCCCGTCTTGCGGTCCTTGCCCGGGTGCGCCTTCGCGCCCATCGATTGGGCGAGGTCGACCTTCGCTAGGTCAGTGTCGAGGATGACCGTCCCGTTGAGTTCCACGCGGATCGTGGAGCCCTTCACGGTCACTTCCTGGAAGTTCCAATCGCCCACGGGCCGCAGGTAGCCGCGGGCGGCGGCGACGAGACCGTAGGCCGAGCCGTGGTACTGGCGCACGTCGATGTGTTTGGCCGGCGGCAGCTTCTTCACGGTGTTGTAGGCCTCGTCGAGGACCTGCAGCTCGGTCATCCCGTCGTAGGCCGGGTTGCCGGTGCCGGGATAGCGGATCGCGAGCCCGTTGTTGCCGCCGGGCGGGAGCTTGAACTGCAGCCGCGCCACAAAGTCGCCCAGCTCGCTGTTCCAGTAGGGCGTGCCGCCCTTGCCCTGCTTCCACACGATCGTGCCGTCCTTAGCTTCCATCACGTCCCCCGGCGCCTTGTTGCCCGCCTTGGTGTCGCGGGTGTCGATCTGCCAGCCGGTAAAGTCGCGGCCGTTGAAGATGGAGGTGAACCCCGCGCCGCCGCGGCCCGCGAGCCATTGGTTGGCCTCCGCGGGCGCGATTTCGCGGACAAAGATGTTCCGCCAATGGGTCGCGCCGCCGTGGGTCTGCAGCTGGATCGGCCCTTGGGCCGGGACCGGCCGGCGTTCGGCGGGCTTCAGCTGCTTGTTGTTCTTGTCGTAGTAATTCTCGAGCACCACGTGGTCGACTACCTGCCGCTCGTTGAGCCACACGCTGACGCGGCTGCCTACCATCACGATGCGGAGGGCGTTCCATTCGCCCACCGGCTTGTCGGCCTTGACCAGCGGATCGCGGCCGGGCGTACCCTTGGTATTGTTCCAGAGTCCGCCGGAACCGAGGGCGTAGCCGATCGGGTTCTGCGGGTTCTTCTCTGGGAGGTTCGTGTCCCAGATCTGCACCTGCGGCACGCCGCGAAGGTAGACGCCGGAGTCGGCACCCGCAGCGAGCTTGTACTCCAGCCGGAGCTCAAAGTCGCCGTAGTCGCGGATCGTGGTCGCGTAATCCCCTTGTCCATCGTTCACCAACACGCCGTTCTCCGCCCGCCAGTGCGGCTGGCCGTCCTTCAGCTCGGTGAGCTTGGCGGTCCACTTCGCGACTAAGGCGTCGCGCTCCGCCGCGGGCAGGGCCAGCAGCTGTCGGTGGTCGTAGGTCGAGCCGCCGCGCCAGCCGCTAAGGTCGCGGCCGTTGAACAGGGCGGTGAAGCCGGCCGGTGGGGCGGAGGCGATGGCCCCGGCGGTCAGGCCGAGGGTGAGCAGCAAGGAGCGCGCGAGGGTGAGGCAGGGGAGCATAGGAGAGGGGGAGCGGCGGATTCGCCGCGGGGTGGAGGGAGTGGAGCCCTTCGGTGGGCGCGAGGCAAGACGCGGGTTGGGGCGCAGCGGTTGCCGCCGTGGGGCCGGGGCGGATTCCTGAGCCGGGACGCTTCAGTTGATCGGGTCGCATCGAGGTGACCTGCCGGCCCCTTTCCGTGGCGCTCTCCCGTCGCCATTCCCTTCGGGTATTCCTCGGTCTCTAGCCGCTCAAATGCGCTCGCCATCGCACCCCGCTGCTCCGGCTCCAATTGAATCATTCCGGCTGAGCGGAATTGTCTGGCCCCGCGGCGTCCGGCCGGGCCAATTCGGTCCTGTCGTGGTTGTAACCTTGCCGCCTGCCTCCCGCCCGGCCTCCTCGTCCGACGGCGCCCTTCGCCGTCCGGGCCTGCCGTCCCCGGAGAGACCTTCGGGTCGCCCCTGAGCGATGCGCCTCCCGCTCTGGGCCATCCGGTGGCTGAATCGACAGAAGCTCTCCCGCCGCCATATGCGGGGTGGCAAGCTTCACTCCTGGTTCGGCGACCGCATTCTCGCCAAGGAGCTGTGGCGGCCCAGCGCCAGCTCCCTGGCCCGCGCTTGGCTCGTGGGCTTTCCCATCACGGTCACGCCCTTCCTCCCCCTGCAGTCGGTCTTCGCGACCATTGCGGCCCTGCTCGTGCGCGGGAACCTATTCCTCTGCATCGCGATGCAGTTCCTCTCGACGCCCCTGACCGCCCCGGTGCACCTGCCCGCGTGCTACTTTGTCGGTGAATTGGTGCTCGGTCGTACCCCCCGCGAGGCGTGGAGCCGCGCCGCCGACTTCCGCCAACATATCGGTTCGCTGGACCAGGTCCTGGCCGTCTACGTGGGCCCCCTCTACCTCGGGGGCGTGGTGGTCGGACTGCTGGGCGGGGTGATCGGCTACGCGGTCATCCTCCGCACGTGGCGCGATGGCCCGCGGCCTCGGCGCGGCTGAGGTCCGGGCTCGCCCTGCGGGCGTCGGCCCTGCCAATCTTCCCCCACCCACCCAATGAAAAAAATCCTGATCGCAGCCCTGCTGTCGGCCGCCCTCTGCGGCCACGCCGCCGAACTGAACTCCCTGACCGCCGCGGAAAAGGCCGCCGGCTGGCAACTCCTCTTCAACGGCAAGAACCTCGACGGCTGGAAGTCCAGCGAGAACCCCGGCGTCTTCACGGTCCAGGACGGCCACCTCGTAGTCTTCGGCAAGCGCTCGCATCTCTTCTACACGGGCCCAGTCAACGGCGCCAACTTCAAGAACTTCGAGCTCACCCTCGACATCAAGACCTTCCCCAAGGCCAACTCCGGTGTCTACTTCCACACCGCCTACCAAGAGACCGGCTGGCCGGACAAGGGTTACGAGGTCCAAGTGAACAACACTCACAAGGACGTGAAGAAGGGCGCCGGCCTCTACGGCATCAAGGACAACGCCGACGCCCCCGCCAAGGACGGCGAGTGGTACACGATGGTCGTCCGCGTGGAGGGCAAGCGCATCGTCACCACCGTCAATGGGAAGACGATCGTGGACTTCACCGAGCCCACGCCGGCCGCGCCGCCGGCCAATATGAAGGGCCGGATGGTCT
>JBILWD010000218.1:0-6542 GCA_044370095.1 Opitutaceae bacterium
GCCGGGGCGCGGCGCCTCCACCGGGACGAGAATGCCCCGGCCCGCCAGGACCGGGCCTTCGCGGCGCTGGTGCCCCCCCTCGCCCGCGCCTCCCACTGGGCCGCCGCCGGCCTGGAGCCGGGTATCGATTACGCCACGTTCCGCCGCCGCTTGCCGCTGACCACCCCGGCCGCCCTCGCCCCCCAGGTCGACCGGATGCGCCGCGGCGAGGCCAACGTGCTCTGGCCCGGCCCCTGCACCCGCTTCGTCCACTCGGCCGGCACGGCCACGGGCGAGGCCCGCCTGCTCCCGGTGACGGACGCCCTCGGCGAACACTTCCGCCACGCCCACGAAGCCGTCCTCCTCCACGCCCGGCTCTGGTCCGGCCGCCACGGCCTTCTCGCCGCCCCGCACCTGTTTCTCGGCGCCCCGCCCGCGCCCACCGCCGCCCCGCCACCTTGGCCCGCCACGGATCCGTTCACCCTGTTCGGCGCGACCGCGGCCGCCGCAGAGGCCGGGCACCGTTTCCTGCCCGGCCCGCCCTCCGCGCCCGCCGCCCTTTGGGCCGATCAGCTCGCCGCCGCCGCCGCCGCCGCCTGGCCGCAGGCCCCCGGGCTCCTCGCCGGGCTCCCCGACCAATTGGCCGCCTTCGGGCAGCGCGTCCTGGCCCACGCGGGCCGCGCCGGCCGCCCGGCCCGGCACCTCCGGGAACTCTGGCCGGACCTCATCGGCTGCCTCCACGCAGGCCTTCCCCTCGCTTCCTGCGCCGCCGAACTCCGCGCCGTGCTCGGACCCGGCTCGCTCCTGCAGGAGGTGTACGCCGCGGTGGAGGGGCTATTCGCTTGCCAGGACAGCCCTCGGCCCGAGGACGGCCTCCGGCTAATCACCGGCAGCGGGCTTTTCTTCGAATTCCTGCCGTGGGCCGATCACGATCCCGCGCTCCCGGCCTCGCTCGGCACCCGCGCCTTACCCCTCGAGGAGGTGCGCCCCGGAGTCGATTATGCCCTGGTCGTGACGACCCCCGGCGGGCTCGTCCGCACCCTCGTCGGCGATCTCGTCCGTTTCACCAGCGTGGAGCCCCCGCGCCTGCTGCCGATCGGCCGGATCGAGCACCAGTTGACCCGCTTCGGCGAGGAGGTCTCCGAACGCGACCTCACCACCTGCCTCGCCGGGGTCTGCTCCCGCCACGGCTGGACCTTGGTTCAGTTCCACGTCGCCAGCCGTCCCGACGAGGCGGCCGCCGCCGGGCTCGCCCGGGGCCACCACGAATGGTGGGTGGAACTCCGCGCCGGCACCGTCGCCACCCCCACCGGCCCGCACCTGGCCCAGGAACTCGACGCCGCCCTCCAAGGGCTGAACCCGGGCTACGCCGCCCGCCGCCGCACCGGCAAGATCTCCGCCCCCGTCGTCCGCCTCGTGATGCCCGGTGTCTTCGCCACTTGGCTGCGCGCCGAGGGCCGGGAAGGCGGCTTCCACCGCGTGCCGCGGTCGGCCAACGACCTCCGCTGCGCCGCTCCGCTCGCTCGACTCACCCATTTCGCCGACTGAGCCGGACTGGGCCAAGCCGGCATCGATGCAAAGGTTTCATCCTTCGGCCACTAGGCTGGCACGGGGGCTGCTTTATTCCCCGCGTCGCCCATGCAGGGTTTGGGTGACACTGGTCCGGCCGATAGGCCGGAGTAGCAGAAAAAACTGGGGCCGGCGTTAAGGGGTTATCGCCGGCCCCTTCTGCTGTCCGGATGCGGCGTGGGCCGCCCGGGACAGATTACTTCAGGATCGCGAGGATCTTCTTCTCGTACTCGGCCGTCGCCATCATCCCCACCTTCTTGTCGCGGATGAGGCCCTCGCGATCGATGAGGAACGTGGTCGGAATGCCCTCGACCCCGCCAAAGGCCGCCACCGTGGAGTCATCGCCCATCACGATCGGATAGTTGATGCCCGACTTGGCGACGAAGGGCCGCACGACCCCGGGTCCGGCCTGATCCAGCGAGATGCCGATGATGACGAGGCCGTCCTTGCCGTACTTCTTGGTCAGCTCGATGTAGCCCGGGATCTCCTCGCGGCACGGCGGGCACCAGGTGGCCCAGAAGTCGATCACGACGACCTTGCCCTTGAAATCCGAGAAGCGGACGGGTTTGCCGTCGACGTCCTTGAGGGTCCAAGCCGGCGCCTCGCGGAGCACCGGCAGGGTCGCGCCACCCTTGGCGGCGGCGAAGACGGCGGGCAGCGAGCAGGCGAGGCCGGCGCAGGCGGCGAGGAGGAGGAGGCGGCGGGTGGTCTTCATTGAGAGTTGAACGGGGAGGAAACGGGGAATCGCGGCCGGCGCAACCGGGGCTCAGCGCGCCGGGCCTTCCGGCAGGGTGAGGCCGAGCACTTCGATGAACTTCTTCATTGCCGGGGTGAGGACGCGCCCGCGCCGGTGCAAAATCGCCAAGGGTCGGGTGAACTCCTTCCCCTCGAAGGGGACGACCGCGAGCGTGCCCTGCTTCTGCTCCTGCGCCACGGTCGCCAGCGGAACCACCGCCACGCCGTGGTCGATCTCCACCGCCCGTTTCACCGTCTCGATGTTGTCGAACTCCATCACCGGATCGAGCTCCAGCCGGTGGTCCCGGAAAATGGCGTCGACCGCCTTGCGCGTCGGGATATCCGGATCGAACCCAATGAAGCGCTGCCCGGCGAGGTCCTTAACCTCCACCTTCGTCCGCCGCGCCAACGCGTGCTGGGGATGCGTGATGAGCACCAGCTGGTCGTCCCGGAACGGCAGGATCTCGATCTGCCGCTGCTTCACCGGGAAGGCCACGAGGCCGAAGTCCACCGAGTTGTGCAGCAGGTCCTCGTACACCAGGTTCGAGCGCCGGTACTCCACCCGCACGTTCACCGAGGGGAAATCGTGCAGAAACCGCTTGATGAACGGCGGCAGCTCGTGGAGGCCGATCGAGTAGATGGTCGAGATGCGGATCGTCCCGCTGATCACCTTCTTCATCTCCTGCAGCTCCGACTGCAGCTTCTCGTAATTGTGCAGGATCTCCTTCGCCGCCTCGTACACCCGCTGCCCCTCCCGCGTCAGCTGGAACTGCTTCTGGCTCCGGTCGATTAGCAGCGTCTTAAAGTGCCGCTCCATCGCCCGCGCCTGCTGACTCACCGCCGACTGGGTGATGCCATTCAATTTTGCCGATTTCGAGAAACTCCTGGTCTCGACCAGGTCCGCGAAGATTTTGAAGTTCTCGATCTGCATGATAAGCTGGCCTTGAGGACCACTGAAGCGAAGCTGCACCGCCCGCGCAAACCCTTATTAGAAACGCTTAACCCGATGACCTGTTCCTACGAGGAGTTCGCCGCCCGCGCCGACGCCGTCCGCGCCCGCATCGCCGCCGCCTGCGCCCAGGCCGGGCGCGACCCCGCGGGGGTCGAACTGCTGGCGGTCACCAAGACCCATCCAGTCGAGGCCGCCCACTTCGCCGCCCGCTACGGGCTCCGCGGGGTGGGCGAGAACCGGGTGCAGGAAGGGATCGCGAAACGCGCCGAGGCCCCCGACCTCCCGCTGCGCTGGGAACTGATCGGCCACCTCCAGTCGAACAAGGCCCGCGCCGCCGCCGCCGGTTTCGACCGCATCCAGAGCGTGGACCGGGAGAAACTGCTCACCGCCCTCGACCGCGCCGCCGCCGAGGAGGGCCGCACCCTGGCGATCCTGCTGCAGGTGAACGCCGGCCACGACCCCGCGAAGTTCGGCGCGGACCCCGCCGAGGCCCCCCGCCTCCTCGACCTCGCCCTCGCCTGCCCCCACCTCCGCGTCGACGGACTGATGACCATCGCCCCGCTCGGCCCGACGCCCGCCGAGACGCTCGACCTCGCCACCCGCACCTTCCAGGCCCTGCGGGAACTGCGCGACACCCTCGCCACCCGCACCGGCCGCCCGCTGGCGGAACTCTCGATGGGGATGACCGGGGACCTGGAGCCCGCCGTCGCCGCCGGCAGCACGCAGGTGCGCGTCGGCACCGCCCTGTACGGGACGCGCTGAACCCCTCCGCCGGGCGCCCGCTAGGCGCGGGACCCCGCCGTTGACATCCCCGGCCCTCCCGCCGTGATCCGCCGGCGATGTCCGCCGAACCTGTCCTGACCCTCGCCGACCTCGCCGCCTGGGCGCGCCCGGGCACGTCCCTCGCGGTGCTCGGCCACCCGATCAAGCACTCGGTCAGCCCGGCAATGCACAACGCCGCCCTCGCGCAGCTGGCGGCGGTCGACCCGCGCTACGCCGACTGGCGCTACTTCCGCTTCGAGGTGCCCCCGGACGATCTCCCCCGTGCCCTTGACCTGCTCCAGGCGGCGCGTTTCCACGGGGTCAACCTGACCGTCCCGCACAAGGTGATCGCCTTCGGCCGGGTGGCGCGGGTCGATGCGGCGGCGCAGCCGGCCGGTGCCGTGAACACGCTGCGGCTCGAGCCGGCGGGCTGGCACGGCTTCAACACCGACGGCTACGGCCTCGCCACGGCCATCCGCGCCGAACTCGGGCTGCCGCTCGCCGGCGCCCACGTGCTGCTCCTGGGCGCGGGCGGGGCCGCCCGGGGAGCCGCCGTCGAGTGTCTCCGCCAAGGCTGCGCCTCCCTCGCGATCGTCAACCGCTCGGCCGAGAACCTGACCGCGTTGCTGGACATCGTGCGGCCACTCGCGGGGGCCATCCCGGTGCGCGGGTTCGCCCCCGCGCTGAGCCCGGCGGACCTACCCGCCGGGGCCCTCGTGATCAACGCCACCAGCGCCGGGCTCCGGCCCGGGGATCCGGCCCCCGTGGACCTCGCCGCGCTGCCCCGGCCCGCGGCGGTCTACGATATGATCTACAACCCGCCGCGCACGCCCCTGCTGCAGGCGGCGGCCGCCCTCGGGCTGCCGCACGCCCACGGACTCGGGATGCTCGTGCATCAGGGCGCCAAGGCGCTCGAGCTCTGGACCGGCGTCCCGGCCCACTGCACCGCCCCGGCGATGGCCGCGGCCGCGCGGGCGGCCCTCGCTTGACTGGCGGAGGCCCGGCGGAACACTCCCCCTCGACGCCGGCGCGCCCCACCCGATGCTGCACGAATTCTCCACCCTGCACGCCGCGCTGCCCTGGTTTTTCCCGTTGGCGGCATTCGTCTTCGGCACCTGCGTCGGCAGCTTCCTGAACGTGGTGATCCACCGGCTGCCGCGGAAGGAGTCCGTGGTCACGCCGGGCTCCCATTGCGGCTGCGGCCAGCCGATCCGCTGGTTCGACAATGTACCGGTGCTGTCGTGGTTCCTACTCCGCGGCCGCGGCCGCTGCTGCGGGCGGCCCTTCTCGTTCCGCTACCCGGCGGTCGAACTCCTGACCGGGCTCCTCTTCGCGGCCTGCGCCCTGCGCCATCCGCCCGCCGTGGCCGCCGCGGGCTGGGTGTTCCTGGCCGGGCTGATCGGCGCCAGCGGGATTGATTTGGAACACTTCGAGATCCCGGACCTGTTCACGCTGGGCCTCGGCTCGACGGGCGTGGTGCTCTCGGCGTTGGTGCCCGCGCTCCACGGCCACGCGGGGGATCTGGCCCTGGCGGATGGCTTCCGCGGCCTGCTGGCGGCCCTGCTGGGGATCTGCGTGGGCTCGGGCCTGCTGCTCTGGATCGCGATGGGGGCGGAGGCGCTGCTGCGGCGCGAGGCAATGGGGTTTGGTGACGTGCTGTTCCTCGGGGCGATCGGGGCCTTCTGCGGCTGGCAGGGGGCCGTCTTCAGCCTGTTCGGGGGCGCGGTGGTCGGCGTGATTTGGTTCGGGATCGCGGCGGTCTGGACGCGCCTCGCGGGCCGGTCCGCACCCGTCGCCCTGCCGGCGCAGACGGCCGAGGGCACGGCGGCGCCGCTGGGTTTCGGGGCGCAGGTGCCCTTCGGCCCGATGCTGGCGGTGGCGGCCGCGGCCTACTTTCTCTTTTTCCGCGGCCCGGTGACCGCCTGGTTCGCCGAGCTCGCGAGCATCCTCTGACCTCGGCGGCCACGGCGCGGGCGAAGCCCGTCCCGGGCCCATTCGTGCCCGGCGACCTCCTCCCCGGAGATTGCCAACCCCCGGGCGCTTCTCCACGACAGACTTTACCCCTACCCCACCGTGCTGCTCCTGCCCGTCCTCCACCGTTTCCTCGCGTCGTCCCTGCTTCTCCTCGCCCTCGCCGCGCCCGGCGTCGCCGCCACTCCCGCGACCCTTGGTGCGATCCAAGGCCGGGTCCTCAACCCGCTCTCTGGCGAATACGTCGGCAACGCGGAGGTCCGCCTCGCCGGCACCGAACGCGTGACCTTCACCGAAAACGACGGCAGCTTCGCCTTCCCCGGCGTCCCCGCCGGCCCCACCGCGGTCACGGTCACGTTCTCCGGCTACCCGCCCGCAACCGACTCGTTCACCGTCGCCGCCGGCCAGACCGCCGTGCGCGAGATCAGCCTCACCCCGGCCGCCGCCGGCCCGCCCCCGGTCAAGGACGGCCGCGTGCAGCTCCAGGCCTTCACCGTCTCCTCCGAGCGCGAGGGCAACGCCAAGGCCGTCCAAGCCCAGCGGCGCAATATGGACATCACCACCTCGGTCTCGT
>JBILWD010000032.1:0-19110 GCA_044370095.1 Opitutaceae bacterium
GCGCAGGACTGGGCCGGGGCCGTGGTGCCGCTGCGGCGGCTGGTGGAACTTTATCCGCATCAGAAGGGGGAAGACGCCGCGCACCGGCCGCTCGCCGCGGCCTTGCGATCCCTCGGCGACCCCGCGGGCGAACGCGAGGCGCTCCGCCGGTGGGCGGCCACGGACGACGAGGCCGTCGAGGCCTACCAGCGGCTGATGGAATTGGCCGCGGCGGACGGTGCGTGGCCCGAAGTGCGGGAGAACGCCGAGCGCAGCCTCGCGGTCAACCCCTTGGTGCCCGGCCCCTACCGGCAGCTCGCGCGCGCGGCGGCCGCGATGGGCGACGACTCGGCAGCGGTGGTCGCGTGGCGCACACTGCTCCAGCTCGACGTGCCCGAGCGCGCCGAAATCCATCACGAGGTCGCCCGCGTGCTCCTGCGGCGCGGGGACCGGGCGGACGCGCGGCGGCACGTGCTGCTCGCGCTCGAGGAAACGCCGCGTTTCCGCGCCGCCCTCAGCCTGCTCCGTGAACTCGGGCCCGCGCCCGCCGGAGGCCTCGCGCCGTGACCCGCTCTCGCCGTTGGCTCATCGGGTGCGCCGCCCTCGGCCTCGCCGGGATCCTGCTCGCCCAGCGCTTCCCTGGCCGCAGTGGCTTCTGGAGTGAGGGCGGCTCGCGGGCCGACGTCCGGACCGCCCGCGAGATCCCCTCGCACAGCACCGGCACGCCCCTCTGGGAGAATCCTCGCGGCTTCGAGACGGACGTGTTCACCTTCACCCGTGTTCGCTACGGCAGCGGCCGCTCCGGCTACGGGCGTCGCGGCGGCGGCTGGGCGACTGACCTGCCCGACAGCGACCTCAATCTCTCCTACCGGCTGCAACAGATGACTTCGCTTAAGTGCAGCCCCGACGGGCGCATCCTCGAGCTCACCGACCCTGACCTCGCGTCTCACCCGTGGATCTACATCGTCGAGCCGGGGGCGCTGCGTTTCACCGACGAGGAGGTTCTGGCTCTGCGGAAGTTTCTGCTCAATGGCGGCTTCCTGATGTTCGACGATTTTTGGGGCGAATCTGCCTGGCAGAACGTCGAGCGCGAGATGCGCCGCGTTTTCCCGGAGCGCGCTTTCGCCGAGCTGGCGCTCGATCACCCGATCTACAGCTGTGTGTTCCAGATCAAAGCCAAGGGCCAAGTCCCCAACGTCCGCACCGGCGAGGAAAGTCAGTACACGGGGATCACCTGGGAACAGCACGACGGCGACTCACGCACGGTCCACCACCGGGCGATCCACGACGACAAGGGCCGGATGATGGTCTTCGCGGCCCACAACAGCGACAACGGCGACGGCTGGGAGCGCGAGGGGGAGTACGAGTATTATTTTAAGAACTTCTCCGAGCGCATCGCCTATCCCCTCGGCATCAACGTCGTGTTCTACGCGATGACCCACTGAACCGATGGCCGCCTCGCTTCCCGCCCTGCCGCCGGTCCGCCGCGCTCTCGTCGCCCTTGCCCTCCTCGGGGGGGGGCTGGTGATCACCGGCGCGGGTCGCGGCCCCGCGGGCGGCGCTTGTCCGCCCGGCGTGATCGGTCAGGTTGCCGCCTTGGCCACCCCGGTTGCGGACCGCGCTCCTGCGGTGATGGCCCAGCCTGCCCCCGACGGCCGCGGACCCGTGCGCGCACCGCGATGGGGCAATGAGTCCGACGCCGGCTCCTCGTGGGTCCGTACCGAGGGCAGCGGAATGATCGACGAGAACTCCGTGCGCACCGCCCGTGAGGTCGACTCCCACAGTACCGGCACCCCCGAGTGGAGTAACCCGCCAGGCTTCGAGAAAGACGTGTTCACCTTCGCCCGCGGCGTCTTCAAGGCCGGTCCCACCACCGCGCCGTCGCCGGTCTTCCACCGCGGCCGCAGCATCGGGTGGTGGGTGGATTTCCCGGACGCCGACCTCAATCTGTCCTACCGGCTGCAGCAGCTCACCTCGCTGCGCGCCGACCCCGACGGCCGCGTGCTACGGCTCACCGAGCCCGAACTGCACGACTATCCGTTCCTTTACCTCACGCACCCCGGCTACTCGATCCTGAGCGACACCGAGGTGGCGAACCTGCGCAAGTACCTCCTCGCGGGCGGCGTGATCGCGATCGTCGATTTCTGGAACTCCATCGAGTGGAACGGCCTCGCCGCGCAGATGCGCCGCATCCTCCCCGAGCGCAACTGGACGGACCTGAGCATCGAGCACCCGCTCTTCCACTGCGTCTACGACCTGAAGGGCCCGCTGCAGTCATTGCAGGTGCCGACGATGCAGTTTTGGAACCGCGCGCGGAACCCCGCCGACCCCACCGCGCCCCTGCAGATCGATCGCGGTCCCGATTCGGAGAAGCTCGCCGTGCGCGCCCTGCTCGACGACCGCGGGCGGATTATGGTGATCGCCTTCCACAACAGCGACCTCAGCGACGGCTGGGAGCGCGAGGGCGAGAACGCCGACTACTTCGCAACCTTTTCGGAAAAGATCTCCTATCCCCTCGGCATCAACCTGATCTTCTACCTGATGACGCACTGAACGCGCGTCGCTTCTTCCCTCATGAGCATCCCCGCTGACCCCGTCCCCTCCGCCCCTCCTCTTGTCGCGGCGCCCGCTTCCGAGCGGGAGATCGCCGAGCGCCTGCTGGCCGGGCGGGGCCGCATCGAGGCGGAGCTCGCCAAGGCGATCGTCGGCCAGCGGGAGGTCATCGAGCAGATCCTCCTCGCCCTCGTCGCCGGCGGTCACTGCCTCATCACCGGCGCTCCTGGCCTCGCCAAGACCCTCCTCGTCAAGTCCATCGCCCAAGTCTTCCACCTCCGTTTCGCGCGGATCCAGTTCACCCCGGACCTGATGCCGGCGGACATCACTGGCACCGAGATTCTGCAGGACGACGGCGCGGGCGGCCGGCGTCTCACGTTCGTGCGCGGACCCGTGTTCGCCAATCTGGTGCTCGCCGACGAGATCAACCGCACGCCGCCGAAGACCCAAGCCGCGCTGCTCGAGGCGATGCAGGAGCACCAAGTCACCGCCGCCGGAGTCCGCCACGCGCTGGAGGAGCCGTTCTTCGTCCTCGCCACCCAGAACCCGATCGAGATGGAGGGGACCTACCCGCTGCCGGAGGCCCAGCTCGATCGCTTTATGTTCAACGTGGTGATGGACTACCTGCCGGCCGCCGACGAGGTGGAGGTGGTGCGGCGGACCACCGCGGGCCGTCCGGCCGCGATCGAGCCGCTGTTCACCGGGGAAGACGTCCTACGCTTCCACGAGCTGGTGCGCCAGGTGCCCGTGGCCACCGAGATGGTGGAGTTCGCCGTGCGGTTGGCTGCGCTCTCTCGGCCCCGCCAGCCCGGCACGCCCGAATTCGTGAACGACTGGGTGGGCTGGGGTGCCGGCACGCGGGCGGCGCAATTTCTCGTCCTAGGCGGCAAGGCGCGGGCCCTCCTCGCCGGGCGCGCGCACGTTACCCTCGACGACCTCGCCAGCCTCGCGCTGCCGGTGCTGCGCCACCGCATCCTACTGAATTACCGGGCGGAGGCGGAAGGGATCCGCGTCGACGAGGTGATCCGCCGTCTCGTCGAGCTCGCGCGCAGCGGGCCGGGCCGGACCTGAGCCGATGGCCCTCCTCGCCGCCGCTCCGGGCGCGCTGATCGATCCGCGCGCGTTAATGACCATCCGCAGCCTCGAGCTGCGGGCGCGGGCGGTCGTGGAGGGTTTCTGGAGCGGGCTCCACCGCAGCCCCTACCACGGGTTCTCGGTCGAGTTCACCGAGTACCGCCAGTACACGCCGGGGGATGACCCGCGCCACGTCGACTGGCGGGTCTTCGCGCGGTCTGACCGCTTCTACCTCCGCAAGTACGAGGACGAGACGAACCTGCGGGTGCACGTGCTCGCCGACCGTAGCCGCTCGATGGAATACGGCTCCGCCGGGATGACCAAGGCAACCTACGCCGCGATGCTCGCGGCCACGCTCGCCTACTTCCTCCACCAGCAGGGCGACGCGGTGGGGCTCACGACCTTCGACGAGCAGGTGCGCGACCACCTGCCTCCGCGCCACCGGGCCGGCCACCTCCGCCAGGTTCTGCACACTCTGGAGCGCCCCGCGACCGGCCGGGCCACGGACCTCTCCGCGCCGTTCCAGCACTTTTCCCGGCTCACGGCCAAGCGCGGCCTCGTGCTGGTACTCTCCGACTTTCTCGCGCCGCTCGAGCGGCTGGGGCGCGACCTGTTGACGCTCACCGCCGCGGGCCACGAGGTGGCGGCCTTCCGGGTGCTCGATCCGGTCGAGCCGACCCTCGGGCTCGGCGGCCCCGCGATGGTTGAGGACGTCGAGTCGGGTCGCACGGTGTACATCGATCCGGCGCAGGCCCGCGAGGCCTACGAGCGGCGCTTCGCGCAGCACCGCGAGGAGCTGCGGGGCGTCACGGCGCGTCTCGGGGTGATGTTGCACGAGGTGCGGACCGATGAGCCGCTCGAGCTGGCCCTGTTCTCGTTCCTGCAGGCTCGCGCCCGCCGGGGCCGGTTGGTCCGGCGCGCGACCGGGGGAGGCGGCGTATGAACTTCCTGACGCCCCTCTTTCTGCTCGGCGCCCTCGCGGTGGCGGGGCCGATCCTCTACCATCTGGTGCGTCGGGCCACCCGCGAGCGCGTGCCCTTCAGCTCCCTCCTTTTTCTTGAGCCCAGCCCGCCCCGCGTCTCCCAACGTCACCGCGTGGAGCATTGGCTGCTGCTGCTGTTAAGGTGCCTTGCCCTGCTCGTGCTCGCCCTCGGGTTCGCGCGTCCCTTCCTGCCCGAATCCCCGGCCGCCGATCCCACCGCGAACCCGCCCCGGCGCATCGTGGTGCTGCTCGACCGCAGCGCCAGCATGCGCCGCGAGGGCCTCTGGGAGGATGCCCGCGCCCGCGTCCGCGCCCTCCTCGAGCGAGCGGCGCCCTCCGACCAGGTGGCGCTCGTGGCGTTCGACCGCTCGGTCGAGACGCTGGTGGATTTTCGCGCGTGGAACCAGGCTGCCCCGGGCGAGCGGAGAACGCTGGCCGAGGGCCGCCTCGCCGCGCTCCAGCCCGGCTGGGCTAGCACCCAACTCGGGCGGGCGCTTGCCTTCGCCGCAGAACTACTCGCCGAGAACGAGCCGGGCCGGGCGCCCGGCCCGCGCCAGATCGTGCTGGTCAGCGATCTCCAGGAGGGCAGCCGCCTCGAGTCCCTCCAGGCCTTCGAATGGCCGCGGGGTATCGAGTTGCTGCTCGAGCCCGTCGCGGCGCGGACCACCACCAACGCCGGGCTCCAGCTTTTGACGGATGCCACCGAGGGCGCGCGCACCCCGGAGGCCAAGGTGCGGGTGCGCGTATCAAACGCCGCGGGTTCACGCCAAGAACGATTTTCCCTCACGTGGCGGCGGCCCGGCGTCACCCCCGGCGCGGATGGCCCCGCGGTCGGGGAGGCGGTGGAGGCTTATGTGCCCCCGGGCCAAACACGGACCTTCGCGCTGGCGCGCCCGGCCGGGGCGATAGGGGACGAGCGCCTGGTGCTTTCCGGGGACGAGGACGCCTTCGACAACACGCTGCACTGGATCGCGCCGGTGCAGGAGCGCCCGCTGGTGTTGTGGGTGGGCGCGGAGCCGCCCGAGGATCCGGCGCAGCCGCTGTTCTTCCTGCGGCGTGCGTTCGCCGAGACGCCGCGCGTCGCCGTGCGGGTCGAGACGCGCCCGCCGGCGGTGCCGCTCGCCGCCGCCGACCTCGCCGCGGCCCGCCTGACCTTTGCCTCCGCGCTGGCCGGGAACGAGGAGACCCTCCGCGCGGCCGTCACGGACGGCGGCACTGTAGTGGTGCTGCTCCGTGGCGCCGGGGTAGCGGAGAGCGAAGCGCTGGGCCGGTTAGCCGGAACGCCCGCGGTGCCGTTGCGCGAGGCCCGGGCCGACCGGCCCGCCCTTTGGGCCGAAGTCGATTTCGGACATCCGCTCTTGGCCCCGTTCACCGACGCCCGCTTCAGCGACTTCAGCCGCATCCGCGTGTGGCGGCACCGCGAGCTCGATCCGGCGGCGCTCCCGGGCGCGCGCGTGCTGATCCGCCTCGACTCCGGGCATCCGCTGCTGATGGAGGTGCCGCGGGGGCGCGGTCGCCTGCTCCTCTGGACCAGCGGTTGGCATCCGGCGGACAGCCAACTCGCCCTCTCCTCGAAGTTTGTGCCCCTGTTGTGGTCGCTGCTCGAGGCGTCTGGCGGTGCCGGCGGGTTCAACGCGCAGTATGCCGTCGGCGATCCGGTGACCCTGCCCGTCGCCCAAGCCGCGGGTCCAGTGCGTGGTCCGGGTGGCGAGAATCTTTCGGTGACACCGGGCCAGCCTTTCACTGGCGCGGCCGCCCCCGGAGTATACACAGTCGGCACGGGCGCGACGGCCCTGCGGCTGGCGGTGAACGTGGATCCTGCGGAAAGCCGGACGGCTCCGCTGGGGGGGGACGAATTGGAGCGCCTAGGCGTTCCTGTCACGCGCGCCAGCGTCGCCCCCGCCGCGCCGGTGACCCCTGCGACGCTGCTCGGCGCCGAGGCGGAGGGCCGCCAGAAACTCTGGCGGTGGCTCGTCGCCGCCGCGCTCTTGGTCCTGCTCGCCGAAACCTTCCTCGCCGGCCGGGCGATTCGTCCGGCGGCCTCCTCCTTATGAACGATCCTGTCCTGCGCCCAAGGCTCCGGCGGGTGGCCGCGCGCATCCGCTGGTTTCGTTTCTGGCGCGCGCTCGCCGCCGGCTGGGCCGCTTCCGCGCTGATCGCGCTCGCGCTCGCTTGGCTGCAGGGTCCGCTGGGATGGACTTCCCCCTTCGTCCTGCCCTCGGTCGCCGGCTTTGGCGCGGCCTTCGCGTTCACCCTCGCCCTCCGGCAGCTCACCCGCCCGATCGACGACCGCTGGCTCGCCCGCCGCATTGAGGCCGCCCACCCCGAGCTGGACGGGCTGCTGCTCACCGCGGTTCAACAGACGGGGGATACCACCGGGCCCGGCGGGTACTTCCGAGAACGCATCATCCAAGAAGCGGCCGTCCGAGCGGCGCGCGCGGACTGGCGCGACGTGCTGCCCCGCAGCCGGCTCATCGTCGGGCAGGCTATGCACTGGGTCGCCTGCGGACTTTTTGTCGCCTCGTTGTCCTACCTGCGGGTGTCTCCGGTGCTGGGAGAGAAACCCTCGTGGAAGGGCGCGGATGGCGTGACGGTCACCCCGGGTGACACCAAGCTGGAGAAGGGCGAAAGCTTGGTCGTGCTGGCACGGTTCGGGAGCGAGGTGCCCGCCAGTGTTTCGTTGGTCGTACGCGAGTCCGGTACCGCGTCCCGGACGATTCCCTTGGTGAAGAGCCTGGCGGATCCGGTCTTCGGCGGGAGCGTCCCGGAGGTCCAGCGCGACCTCACCTACCACGTAGAGTATCCCGGCGGTCGCACCCCGGAGTTTCGCGTCACGGTCTTCGAACATCCGCGCCTGATTCGCGCGGATTTCGCGCTCACGTTTCCCGATTACACGCGCCTGCCACCCCGCCGCATCGAGGACACGCGGCGGGTCAGCGCCGTCGAGGGGACTCGGCTGGACCTGACGCTGACCCTCAACAAGCCCGTGCGCTCCGCGCGCCTCGTCGGGCGCGGGGCCACCAAGGGCACGCTTGAGCTGCAGGCCACTCCGGACCGGCCCGAGGCCCTGCTCGTCGGCCACGTGCCCGCCGCCAGCGGCACCTACGAGCTCCAACTGACGGATGACGAGGGCCGGGGGGCGAAGACGCCGGTGCCCTTCACGATCGACGTCCAGCCTAACCGGCCGCCGGAGATTCGCCTCGCGTTGCCCCGCGGCGACGTCCGCCCCTCCGCGCTGGAGGAGGTCGGCTTTGAGGGCACGGTCTGGGACGACTTCGGCGTGCTGCGTCACGGTTTGGCCTATTCGCTCGCCGATGGCGCACAAGTGGAGCTGGAACTCGGCCAGGAAGCCCCGGCGCGCGAGAAAAGGGCCTTCGCCCACCTGCTGCGCTTGGAGGAAGTTGGAGCTAAGCCCGACGACCTCGTGACTTGGCACGCGTGGGCCGAGGACATCGGTCCCGACGGCCGCCCGCGCCGCACCCAGGGGGATTTGTTCTTCGCGGAGGTGCGTCCGTTCGACGAGATCTTCCGCGAGCAGCGCCAAGACTCCGGCGAGGGTGAGGGTGGTCCTCAGGGCCAGCAGGCCCAGCGCCTCACGGAGCTGCAGAAACAGATCATCAGCGCGACCTGGCGCCTACGCCGTGACGGCGCGAAGGCGGGTTACGCCGCCGACGCCAAGGTGGTCCTCGAGTCTCAACAGCAGGCGCTCACGCAGGCGGGCGAGGCGGCGGCAGAGGCCCGCGGTCCCCGCCAAGAGGCGCTCTGGCAGCCGGTGATCCAAGGGATGGAGCGCGCCGTGGAGCGCTTGCGCGAGGCCGCCACGGCCCCCGAGTCCCTCGCGCAGGCCCTCAGCCACGAGCAGGCCGCCTATCAGGCCCTGCTGCGGCTGCAGAGCCGCGAAACTTCGGTCGCCCGGCGCAACCGCAAGCAGGGTGGTGGTGGCGGCGGAGGCGGCAACCAGCGCCAGCTCGACCAGCTCGAACTCGAGCAATCCGAGAATCGTTACGAGACCCAGCGGGTCGCCCGCTCGCCGCAGAACCAGGAACGCCGCGAGCAGCTTGCGGTGATGAATCGCCTGCAGGAGCTCGCGCGCCGCCAGCAGGACCTCAACGAGCGCCTCCGCGAGGTCCAAGCCTCCCTGCAGGAGGCTAAGACCGAGGCCGAGCGCGAGGAGGCCGCCCGCCGACTTCGCCGCCTCGAGGAGGAACAGCGCCAGATGCTCGCCGACGCCGACGAGATCCGCCAGCGGATGGATCGCGCCGAGAACCAAGCCTCTCTCGCCAACCAGCGCCAGCAACTCGAGGAAACCCGCGACCAGCTCCGCCAGGCTGCGGATGCCGCCGCCGGAGGATCCGTCGCGCAGGCCCTCGCCTCTGGCTCCCGCGCCCAGCGCCAGCTGCAGGAGATGCGCGATGAGCTCCGCCGCCAGAACGCGGGCGAGTTTGCCGAGGAATTGCGGACGATGCGCGGCGAAGCCCGGAGCCTCGCCCAGCAGCAGGAGGAAGCCACCCGCCAACTCGAGCGCCTCGCCCAGGGTGGCGCCGCTGGCACGCGCAAGACCCTCTCCGGCGCCGGCGATCGGCAGGAACTGCTCGATCAGCTCGAGGGCCAGAAGGAACAACTCAACCGCCTCGTCGAGCGCGCCAGCCGCCTCTCCGAACAAGCCGAGAACTCCGAACCCCTCCTCTCCCGCCAACTGTATGACAGCCTCCGCAAGGTCAGCCAGGACGACGCGAAGGCCGTGCGCGACGCGCGCGATGCCCTCCTCTCCGGCGGCGCCCTCTCCCGCGATCTCAACGAGCGCCTCCAACGCGCCCAGGAACGTGAAGAGGGCGGCCGCGCGGTCGACGTGACGCGGGAACTCCTCCGCGACGGGCTTCTCGGCGAGGCACGCCAAGCCGGCGAGCGCTCCCGCGGCTTGGTCGACGAGCTCCGCCGTGGGGTGGAGCGGGCCGCCGAACGCGTTCTGGGGGACGATGCCGAGCAGCTGAAGCTCGCCCGCTCGGAGTTGGACGCGCTGGCCGATCAATTGCAGCGCGAACTCGCCACAGCGGGCGCCCCGGGCTCCGGCCGCCCGGGTGAGGAACGGCAGGCCGCCGCTGGCACCCCTGGCGGCGAACGCCCCGCCGGAACGGATGGATCTGCCCCGGACGCGGCCGGCGAGCCCGGTCGCCCGGGCAACCAGCCCGGCCAGACGCCAGGCGAGTCCGTCGCCGGGGGCAGCCCCGGCCAACCAGGAGCGCCCGGCGCGGGTGAGACTCCTGGCGAAGGTCGCGGGAACGCGGGCGCCCCCGGGGAGAACGAGGGCCGTGGTCGTTCCGAGGCGCGCCCCGCGGGGGAGCGGATGGCTGCCGATGGCCCCCGGCCCGTACGCCGCGGCGGTGGTGCCGGCGGCGGGCGCGAATCCCTCGGTCTAGACGCCCTCTTCAACTCCGGCGAGGAACGCGCCGGGATCGGCGGCGGTGACTTCGGCGGCGCCGTCACCCGCGGCCCGCTTACCGGCGAAGAATTTAACCGCTGGAGCGAGCGCCTCCGCGACGTGGAAGACCTCGTCGAGTCCCCCGAGTTGCGCAACGCCCTCGCTTCCGCTCGCGAACGCGCCCGACTCGTGCGCCGCGACTTCCGGCAGGAGCGTCGCAAGCCCGATTGGGCCTCCGTGCAACTGCAGATCCTGCGTCCGCTGCTCGAGGTCCGCAGCCGCGTCGCGGAGGACCTCGCCCGGCGGGAATCGAAGGACCCGCTCGTGCCGTTGGACCGCGATCCCGTGCCTGCCCGCTTCGCCGAGGCGGTCCGGCGGTACTACGAAGAGTTGGGCAAGGACCGCTGAGCAATGGGTTCTACGCTGACCTTCTCTGCCGGAGCTTGGCTTTGGCCCGCACTGGCCACCGGAGTCGTCGCTCTAGTCGCGCTCGCGTGGGGCTATCGCCGCGCGGCCGGTCACCCGTGGCGCTGGCGCCTCGCGGTGCTCAAGGCACTCGGTTGCGCTGCGCTCGTGCTCTGCCTTCTGGAACCCACCTGGGTCCGGCAACGGGCCCGGCCCGGCGCGAACCTCTTTGCGGTACTCGTCGACAATAGCCAGAGCCTGCAGGTCCGCGATCCAGGCGCGACGCGCGCCCGCGGGGAGGAGCTCCGCGAATTGCTCGATCCTGCCCGCGCGGCGTGGCCTGGGGCGCTCGCGGCCACGTTTGACGTCCGACGTTACGTCCTCGACGCCCGTCTGCAGGCCTCGCCCGACTTCCGCGACCTCACCTTCGAAGGCCGCGCCACCGCCCTTGGCCACAGCTTGCGCGCGGTCACTGAGCGACTCTCGGGCCGTCCCCTCGCTGGGATTTTGCTCTTCACGGACGGCAACGCCACGGACCTGCACGCCGGCCTGCCCGCCGACCTCGCCGGCCTGCCCCCGGTCTATCCCGTCGTCCTCGGCCGCCCGGGTGCCGTAAGGGATCTCTCGCTCGCCCAAGTCGGGGTGACCCAATCCGCCTTCGAGGACGCTCCAGTCGACGTGCAGGCCGAGGTGGTGGCGGGCGGCTTCACCGGTCGGCCCGTGACGGTGCGCCTGCTGGACCGGACCGGCAAGGTCCTGCAGGAGCAGACCCGCGAAGTGCGGCGGGACGGCGAGACGCTGGGCTTCCGTTTCCGCTTTAAGCCCGCGGAGGCCGGCCTCTCCTTCCACGAGGTGCGCGTCTCCCCTCCGCCGGGCGAGGAGGCGAACGAGGCCACGCAGGTGAACAACCAGCGCGTGATCACCGTCGACCGCGGGCGCGGACCGCTCCGCGTTCTCTACGTCTCGGGCCGGCCGAACTGGGAGTATAAGTTCCTCAATCGGGCGATCGAGGGCGACGAGCAGCTGCAACTGGTGGGGCTGATCCGCGTGGCGAAGCGGGAGCCGAAGTTCGATTTCCGGGGCCGAGCCGGCGAGACGAGCAACCCCCTGTTCCGCGGCTTCGGCAACCAAGCTCCGGAGGACGTCCAGCGCTACGACCAGCCGGTCCTCGTGCGGCTCAATACCCGCGATGAGCTGGAACTGCGAGCGGGCTTCCCCCGTACGCCGGAGGAACTGTTCGGCTACCACGCGGTGATCGTCGACGACCTTGAGGCCGAGTTCTTTTCCCCCGACCAGGCGGCCTTACTGCAGCGCTTCGTGTCGGAGCGTGGCGGCGGTTTTCTGATGCTCGGGGGAATGGAATCGTTTCAGGAGGGGCGCTACCACCGCACTCCCGTCGGCGAGATGCTCCCCGTCTATTTGGACCGCTCGGCGGACGAGCCCGCCGGTCCCGCCAAGGTCCAGTTCCAACTCTCGCGGGAAGGTTGGCTCCAACCGTGGGCCCGCCTGCGCGAGACCGAGGGCGAGGAACGCGCGCGGCTCGAGGCGATGCCCCCGTTCGAGGTGCTCAACCGCGTGCGCGCCCTGAAGCCCGGTGCCAGCGTGATCGCCAGCGTCCGCGACGAGAAGGGTGGGGAACTGCCCGCGCTGGCGGTGCAGCGGTTCGGCCGCGGGCGCACCGCCGCCCTGATGGTCGGCGACCTTTGGCGTTGGGGGATGCGCGACGCCGCCGCCCAAGAGGATATGGCCCGCTCCTGGCGCCAGCTCGTCCGCTGGCTCGTTGCGGATGTCCCAGGCCGTATTCAGATCACCGCGGAACCGGTTCCGGGCGACCCCAACGGGGCGCAGCGCCTGCAGGTCCGCGTCCGCGACGAGAAATTTCAGCCGGTCGACGATGCGTTGGTCAGCCTAGAGGTGGAGCCCGTTCTCCTCGCTGGTGCCACCGCGCCGCCGGGACCGCCGCTGCGGCTCGCGGCCGAGCCTGCCGCCGCCGAACCGGGGTTGCACGAGGCCACCTACGTGCCCCGGCAGACCGGCGGCTTCCGGGCGGTCGCTACGGTCCGCGGGCCCGACGGCGCAGACCTCGGCCGCGCCGAGACCGGTTGGAGTAGCGACTTGGCAGCCGAAGAGTTCCGCTCGCTTCAGCCCAACGTCGCCCTGCTCGAGGAACTCGCCCGCCGCACCGGCGGTCGCGTGGTCGCCGCAGAGGAGCTCGATGGCTTCGTCCGCCGCCTGCCCGAACTGCGCGCCCCCGTGATGGAAACCTGGACTCAGCCCGCGTGGCACTCGCCCTTCTTCTTTGCCTTCGCCCTCGCCTGCCTGCTGGCCGAATGGGGCCTCCGGCGCTGGAAAGGCCTCCCGTGATTCGCCGCCTGCTGCTCCTCCTCGCCCTCGCCGCAGGTGCCCTCCGCGCGGCCGAAACGCCCACCGTACTCCTGGTCTGCGGCCCGGCCGGTGACGCGGAGTTCGCGCCTGACTTTACCGCGCAGGTCAAGGCGTGGACCGACGCCTGCGCCCGCGCCGGGGCGAAACTGCGGATCATCGGCGAGGGCGCGGCCCCGGCGGACGGCGCCGAAGCGGATCGGGAACAGCTCCGGCGGTTGCTCGCGGAAGAGGCCGCCGCCGGCGACGCCGAGCTGTGGCTCGTGCTGGTCGGCCACGGCACCTTCGATGGCCGCGAGGCCCGCTTCAACCTCCGCGGCCCCGACTTTACGTCTGCGGAACTCGCGGAATGGCTGCAACCGGTCCGCCGGCCGCTGGCGTTCGTGCACACCGGCTCCGCCAGCGCCCCGTTCCTGCCGCGCCTCGCGGGCCCCGGCCGGATCATCGTTACCGCCACGCGCAGCGGCCAAGAACAGAATTACACGCGCTTCGGTCGCCACTTCGCCGAGGCCGTGGCGCAACCCGCCAGCGACCTCGATCGCGACGGCCAAGTCTCCCTCCTCGAGGCCTACCTCGCGGCCGCCCATCGCACCCGCGAATTCTACAAGGCGGCCGGCCGCCTCTCCACGGAGCACCCGCTCCTCGATGACAACGGCGACGGCCTCGGCACGCCGCCCGACTGGTTCCGCGGCGTCCTCGCCACGCGCCGCGCCCGCGACGGAGCCGCTCTCGACGGACTCCGGGCCCACCAGTTCCACCTCGTCCCGAGCGCCGAGGAACGCCGGCTCTCACCCGCGGCCCGCGCCCGCCGCGACACATTGGAAGGCCGGCTCGCCGAAATCCGTGCTCGCAAGGCCCAGCTCGCGGAGGAGGCTTACCTCCGGGAACTGGAGGGCGTGCTGCGGGAGCTGGCCGAGGTCTACGCCGCCCCCTGACCGGCCGCCGTGCGGATCGTCGACGCCCACGTTCACCTCTATCCGCCGGAGATCAACCGCGACCCGGCGGGTTGGGCTGCCGCGCACGGCGAACCCCATTGGGCCCTCCTGTGCACGCGCCGGCGCCGCGACGGCCGGCCGGTCCAGAGTTTCCCGGACGCGGAGGAGCTGCTCCGGGAACTCGACGCCGCCGGGATCGAGCGCGCGCTCCTGCTCGGCTGGTACTGGGAGCACCCCGCCTCCTGCGCGCTCCAGAACCGCTTTTTCGCCGATTGCCTGCGCGCGCACCCCGATCGCCTCTCGGCCTTCGCCACGGTGCAGCCCGCCGCCGGCCCCGCGGTCTGCCGCGCGGAGCTGGATTGCGCCCGCGACGAGGGGCTCTGCGGGGTAGGGGAGCTTTCTCCGCACGCCCAGCACCACGACCTCGCGGCGCCGGGCCTCGAGGAAGTTCTCGCTTGGGCGGGCGCCGCCGGCTGGCCGGTGAATCTCCACGTCACCGACCCCGCGGCCGGGCCGTATCCGGGACGCATCGCCACCCCGCTAGCGGACTTCCGCGCGCTGGCGCTCCGTTTTCCGGGGACCCGTTTCATCCTCGCGCATTGGGGTGGGCTGTTACCCTTGGCCGGCGATGGTCCCGCCCCCGCGAATGTCTGGTACGACACCGCCGCTTCACCGCTGGTGCACGGGCCCGAAATCTGGGAACGCTTTCTGCACGCCGTGGGTCCGGAACGCGTCCTCTTCGGCTCGGATCACCCGCTGCACCTCTACCCGCGAGAAACTGGGTCCGGCCTCGCTCGCTTCGTCGCCGAGGCCCGTGCCGGCGGAGCGGACGCCGCGGTGCTCGGGGGCAACCTCCTCAACCTGCTCGGTCCGTTCGGTAAGTCCGCAAGGCCCAGCGCAGCACCGGACTCCGTTGATCCGGGACGATCACCTGCAGGCCCGTCGTGAGCCCGCTCGGTAACGTGACCGGCAACGAGAGCACGGGTTGACCGCCCAAGCTCGCCGGGGCGGTCAGTTGAATGATTCGATTGCGCAGCTCCGGGGTGCACTCCGCCTTGGTCGGAGCCGGCGTGGGGGTCGCGGGCAGCACGAGGAAATCGTGCGTGCGGAAATACTCCCGCCAGACCGCACGCACGCCCTCCGTTGCGGCCCGCGCCGCCGCCGCCTGCTCCGGGGTGATGCGCGCCGCGTTCTCCAGCCTCTGACGCACGTTGGGATCGTACTCCGTCGCGCGGCGGGAGAACCAGCCGCGGTGCCACGCCCAAGCCTCCGCCGAGACGATCGTGTGATACGCCGCCAGCGCGGGCGCGAATCCGCCCGTGAGCTCTTCCGCGAGCGCCGCTGCTGCCGGTTTTGCCAGTTGCCCGGCCGCCGCTCCGAATGCCGCCGCCACCTCCGGGTCTAGCCCGGGCGGCGCCCAACTGTGGCCGCGCAGAGGACGTGGCGTGGGCTGCTCCGGGGGCAACAGCGCTTCGATCACAGTGGCGAGATCCTCCGCCCCGGCGGTGAACCAGCCTGCGGTGTCAAAGGTGGGCGCGAGGGGCACCGCGTCCGCGATCCACGGCTCGCCGGGGCTCAGCCGCAGGCCGTAGAGGCCACAGAAGGCCGCGGGCACGCGCACGGAGCCACCCGTGTCCGTCGCTAGCGCCAGCGGGACGATCCCCGCCGCGACCGCCGCCGCGGAACCGCTGCTGGAACCGCCCGTGGTCCGCCCGGGGAAACCCGGTCGGTGGCAGTCGCCGTGGTGCGGGTTCTCCCCGGTGATGCCGTAGGCGAACTCGTGCAGGTGCGTCTTCCCGGCGAGGACGGCCCCGGCCCGGGCGCACGCCGCCGCCAACGCCCCGTCCCGCGTGCCGGAGGCCCGTTCCTGGGGCAGGAACGTGGAACCGGCGGCCGTCGGCACTCCCGCCGTGTCGAAGAGGTCCTTCGCGAAATACGGCACGCGGCCCAGCGGCCTGCCGGGCTCCGTCGCCGTGAGCGCTGCCGCAAGCTCGGCCTCGGGTCGCAGCCACGCAATCACGGCCCGCTGCTGCGCGGGTTCCAGTCGCGTCCGCACCCGCCGGTGCACTTCCGCCGCCGCCGCCGCCGGTTCCATCCCGCGCCACTCTGCGAAGGTCATTCCGCGAGCGTCGGCGCGCACCCCGCCCGTGGCAATCCGCGCGTTTCGGGCTGGCCCGACGCCGTCCCGCGAAGGTTGGATGGCTTATGCGTCCCCGCCCGCCGCGCCTTTGGTACCTTGCCCTCCCGGTCCTGGCGCTGGGCGCCTGCGCGCGCGGCCCGGAACAGCCCGCGCCCGCCCCGGCGTCCGCGGTGCCCCGCACCCGGGTGGTGCTTCAGACCGACTGGTTCCCTCAGGGGGAACACGGGGGCTTCTACCAGGCGCTCGCCGCCGGGCACTATGCGGCGGCCGGGCTCGACGCCGAGCTCTGGCCCGGCGGACCGGGCGCTGGCATCCGGCTCAAGGTCGCTCGCGGCGACGCGGACTTCGGGATGCTCCGCGCGGACGATGTCCTCCTCGCAGCCAGCCGCGGGCTCCCGCTGGTGATGGTGATGGCAACCCTCCAGCACGAACCGCTCGCGCTGATGGTGCACGCGAACAGCCCCGTCCGCGCCTTCCCCGACCTCGCCGGCCGCACGGTCATCGGCAACGTCGGGATGGCGTGGTTCCCTTACCTCGAGCGCCGCTTCGGGATCACCTTCGAGAAGCGCCAGAATACCTACGGCCTCGGTGAATTCCTGAGCCGCCCGGAGCTCATCCAACAGGTGATGGTCACGAACGAGCCCTACTTCGCCCGCGCTCAGGGCCGGGAAGTGCGCTGGCTCGGCCTCGCGGAATCGGGGTACGACCCGTACCACGTCGTCGTCGCCCGCCGCTCCCTGGTGCGAGACCGTCCCGACCTCGTCCAGGCCTTCGTCCAGGCCTCGATCCGCGGCTGGCACGAGTACCTAACGGGTGATCCCGCCGCAGCCGACGCGCTCATCCTCCAGCGCAACCCGCAGATGTCCGAAGGTTTGCTCGCGCACTCGCGGCGTGAACTGATCGCTGGACGTTTCGTCACCGGCGACCCGGCCCGTGGCGAGCGCATCGGCCGCTTGGACCCAGCCCGCCTCGCAGCGCTCGCTGCCCAGTTGCGGGAACTCGGGATTCTCGAGGCTCCCTTGGATCTCACCGACGTGGTGCGACCGCCCGCGCCCTGAACGGGGTAGGAAGGGATTGCCTCCGCGCCGCCGCCGCGGTGGGGTGGGGGACAATGTCACCCGAAGCCCGTCTCGCCGCCCTTGGCCTCACGCTCCCCGCTCCCCCGGTCGCCGCCGGCAGCTACGTCCCCGTCGTCCGCACCGGTAATCTGCTGTACTGCGCCGGCACCATCGCGGTGCGCAATGGCGTGCAGACCCACGTGGGCCAGGTTGGGCGGGAGCAGACCGTCGAGAGCGCCCGCGAGGCGGCCGCGGTCTGCGTGCTCAATACGCTCGCGAACCTGCGGGCGGAGGTCGGCTCCCTCGACCGGATCGCGCGCATCGTCTTCGTGAGTGGTTACGTGAACGCGCTGGACGGTTTCACCGAGAGCCCCGCGGTCCTTAACGGCGCGAGCGACCTGCTGGTTTCCATTTTCGGTGATGCCGGCCGCCACGCGCGCGCTGCGGTCGCCGTGAATGGCCTGCCCCGCGGCAGCACGGTCGAGGTCCAGGTGGTTGCGGAAGCGGTGGCCGGCTGAGCCGGACCGAGCTGCGGCCGGACTTCCGGCTCAGAGCGGCTTGCGCAGCACCTTGGCGTTGCGCCCGCTCTCGTCGTAGGTGCGCAACCGCGCCTCGGGCAGGGCCTCCTTGGAGGCCTCCTCGAAGCCGCAGACGTTGGTGAAAAAGCCGAAGTTCTGCGTCGACAGTGCCAGGAGGGTGTCGGCCCCGCGCTCCTTGGCCACCATCCCGGCGTACTCCACCATCTTCCGCCCGATCCCGCGGTTGTGGTAGAAGGGCATCACGTAAAGTGAGCCCACCTCGGCCACGCGCGGCGAATCCGGGTAGAAATACAGGGTCACACAGGCGATGATGTTCTCGTCGACCTCGAAGACGTAGAACTGCTCGATGTTCTTCTCGATCGCCTGCTGGGTCCGGTGGATCAGCTCCTCGCGGCGGACCGCGTTGCGCGTCAGGTTGTAGATCAGGCGCACATCGCCCTTCCGCGCGCGCCGGATCTGCTGGTAATCGTTCCCATAGACCAGCGAGCCGACCCCGTCGTTGGAAAAGATCTCGTTCAGCAGTCCATCGAAGATCCGCCCGTCGAGGATGTGCACCCGCGGCGTCCCCGTCTCAATCGCCTTGATCGCGTGTAGCGCCTTGCTCAAGGCCGCCGGATCGATGCGCGCGGGCGCCTCGCGGGCGATCTGCTGCAGCGCCTCCAGTGAGATTTCCCGGCGGAACTCGCCGTCGATGGCCAGACCAGTCGCCGGGCCCAAAAACAGAATCTTCGTCGCCTGGAGGGCCTCCGCCACCTCGGCCGCCAACAGGTCCGAGTTCAGCCGCAGCGACTTCCCATCCGGCCCGAAGCCGATCGGCGGGAGCACCGGGATGATCTGCCGGTCGATCAACTCCCCGAGGAAGTCCTTGTCGATCCGGTCCACCTTGCCGGTGAACTGCTGGTCCACGCCACGGATGATCCCCACCGGCAGCGCCCGCACGGCATTGGTGATCGCGCACTTGAGGAGGTTCTGCGTGAGCCCCTCCACGAACGCGTGCGACGCCCGCGCCGCCGCCCGCACCGCGAGGTCCAGCGTTGCGGCGTCGGTCACCCCCGAACCGTCGGCGTTCGAGATCGGGATGCCCCGCAGGGCCGACAATTCGCGCAACTGGTGGCTGATGCCGTGCACGAGCACCACTTTGATGCCCAGCGAGCGCAGGACCGCGATGTCCACCAGGAGGTTGCTAAAATTATCATCCGCGATGATCGAGCCGTCGACCGCGATGACGAAGATCTGCCCCTGGAAGCGCGGCACGTACTTCAGGATGCCGCGCAGGTCCGTCGGCTTGATCGTGGTACTGATCGCCGAGGCGGGGGCGGGCGTGCCGGAACTGGAGCTCATCGATGGGGCGTCGAGTTGTCGGGGATGCGGCCGGGCAGGTCAATAGCCGCCGCGGCTCACTTGACCTCGAGCCGCCACGCGCGGGAGCCGCGTCCGCCCGGCAGGAGTACCTCGTACGCGCCGGGCCCGAGCGTCCCGCCGGGCAGCGTCAGCAGCGCGATGGTCTGCCGCGAACGAGTCTGCAGCGCACCGCTCACGCGCTCGAACCGCGGTGCGAGCACCAGCTGGTTCCCACGCACGTACAGGTCCCCTCCCGCTAGTTGCTCCTGATCGGACGCCAGCCGGCAGGTCAGTTCAATGGTG